>JBJKSR010000270.1:0-11124 GCA_046703965.1 Gammaproteobacteria bacterium
GCCCTCGGCCTGACCGGCCATTATACCGGAGGCACCGCGCCCCGGGGCTTGCCCCGGGTGAGCCGGCTGCCGTCTCGTGCTTTCTTTCGGCCATCGCAGCCGGCCGTGGCAGGAGCGTGGACATGAACCGCAGGGAATTGGACAAGGGATTGGAGCTCGACCTGGGAGGCAAGCTGACCTATGGCGCCTACCTGCAGCTCGACGCGTTGCTGGGCGCGCAGAAACCCCTGTCCGACCCGCCGCACCATGATGAGTATCTTTTTATAATTCAGCACCAAGTAGCTGAATTATGGATGAAATTGGTCATCCATGAATTGCAGCAGGCGTGCCGTCACGTGGCCGCCGACGATTTGCGCCACGCCTTCAAGGGCCTGGCGCGCGTCAAGCTGATCCAGGAGCAGTTGATCAACCAGTGGGCCGTGCTGGAGACGCTCACGCCTTACGAGTATGCCCAGTTTCGCCCGGTGCTGGACAGCGCGTCCGGGTTCCAGTCCTACCAGTACCGGGCGCTGGAATTCCTGCTCAACAACAAGGATGCCGCGCTGCTGAAGGTGCATCGTCACGATGCCGCGGTGCACGCGTGGCTGGACGGCATTCTGCGCGCGCCTTCGATCTACGACGAATTCCTGGCTTATCTTTCGCGGCACGGCTTTTCCGTGCCCGCCGAGCGCGTCGAACGGGATTTCTCCGAGCCCTACGAACCGCATCCGGGCGTGACGTCGGTGCTGCGCACGATCTACGAGGACGCCACCGGCTATTTCGACGAGTACGAGATGTGCGAGAAGCTCGTGGACGTGGAGGTCAACCTGCAGCGCTGGCGCTTCCGCCACCTGCGGGCCGTCGAACGCATCATCGGGCACAAGCGCGGCACCGGCGGCTCATCGGGCGTCGACTTCCTGCGCCGGGCGCTGGACCTGCGGAGCTTCCCCGAGCTGATCGACGTGCGCACCGAAATCGGCACGTGATAAAGCGCCGCCGTACCCATTCGACCCCAGAAGGAAATCTTCATGAATAATGAAATGGCCGCCGGGGGCGTTCCACCCGACAATCGGAATTTTCTCGGGCATCCGCGCATGCTGTGGATGCTGCTTGCCGTTACCGTCGGGTTCAATTACGCCTTCTACGGTTTCCGTGCCTTCCTCGCGCCTTACGTATCGGATGCCTTTTTCGCCAACCTGCCGCACGAACAGGCCCTGCAACAAGCCAATCTTTTGTTCGCAGGGTTCGGCACGCTGCTCTATGCCACGCCCATCCTCGGCGGGTGGGTGGCCGATAACGTTTTGGGCAAAGTGCGCTCGCTGCGCATCTCGCTCTGGCTCGGAATCTTCGGCCTGCTGGCGATGGCCGCGCCGACGCGGATCGTGTTTACCCTGGGCCTGGCCTTCTTCGCCTTGAGTGCGGGACTGAATATCCCGCTGACTGTTCTCATCGGGCTCAATTATTCGAAGAACGACCCGAAACGCGACGCCGGCTATACGCTTTTCTACCTGGCGATCAATCTCGGCGCCTTCATAGCCCCCTTCATATGCGCGGATTGGATCGGGTCGCATTACGGGTATCGTTGGGGATTCGTGGCTGCTGCGGTGGGCCAGGTCATCGTTGCGGCAATTTTCGAGCTTTGGCACCGGCGCGTGCCGGGTGCCGGAGAGCGGCCGAATCTGTTCCGCTTCTACTCGACGCCCGTCGTGATCGCGGGCTGCGTGGTGCTCAGCTACCCGTTTGCGTTGCTGCTTTGGCACGAGCAGGTGCTGGATAAGATCGTATACGTTCTGATGGGGCTGTTGGTGCTGTACTTCGTGGTATCGAGCATTCGGCGCCGGGACCGGGTGCAGTCGCACCGGTACCTTGCGATGTTCCTGCTGTTCCTTGCCCTGGTGGTGTTCTGGGCGTGGAGCCTGTTGAGCGGAAGTGCGCTCAACTTCTTTGCGCGCGACTACGTCGGACCGATGTGGCACGGCGCCATCTATCTTTTCGGGCGCTGGAATTTCACGTTGTTCCAGTCCGCGAATCCGATCTTCATTCTGATTCTCGCCATTCCCATGTCGCTCCTTTGGCCTTGGCTCGACAAGCATAAGAGCAATCCTTCCACGCCGGGAAAATTCGGCATCGGCCTGGTACTGGTTTCGCTCGGTTACGGGATCCTGGTGCTTGCGGATCGCTACGGCCTCGGATCGGATGGGCGCATTGCATGGTGGCCGCTGGCGTTGTGCTATCTGTTTTCCACGTTGGGCGAGTTGTCACTGTCTCCGATCGGCTACGCCATGATCGGCAAGTTGGCGGCTCCGGACGAGGCGTCCCTGGCCATGGGGGGCTGGTTTTCCGGCGTTGCCGTGTCTTACGCCATCTCGGGCCAGATTGCCGCACTCACTACCAGCGGCGCGCACTCCGGAATCGCCGGCTATACGACCGTTTTCATGTGGCTGCTGTGGGTGGGACTAGGCATCGGCGTGGCCTTTCTCGTCGCTTCGCGGTGGGTCACGAAGCTCATGCACGGCGTACGCTGAGGGCTGTCGAACGCCGCCGCGGCCGCATTGCCGCTGCTCCGTTGCGATGCCGCGGCAAAGCACCTCGGGTACCGCGTGTGATGGCACGCAGGAACGGCGGGGGCGAAGCCCGGGGCGCCGGGGTGGCGGTATACTAGCCATAAACGGCCGGCGCGCGGGAATTCCGCGTGCCGCGTAGGTTTTTAACACTATTACAGGAGGAATGCAGCATGAGTGCTCAGCCCAATCTCGGCATGGAGGTGACGACATTCGAGAACCCCATGGGGGTGGACGGCTTCGAATTCGTGGAATTCGCCGCCCCGGATCCGCAACTCCTCCATGATCTCTTTCCCCGACTCGGTTTCACGCCCGTCGCGAAGCACCAGTCGAAGAAGATCACACTGTACCGCCAGGGCGACTGCACTTTCCTGGTCAACGAGGAGCCGGGTTCGTTTGCCGAGGCGTTCGCGAAGAAGCACGGGCCTTGCGCCTGCGGGTTCGCGATCCGCTTCACCCGCCCGGCCGACGAGGTGCGCAAGGAAGCGATGGCCAGGGGCGCCGAGACGGTGACCGAGCGGGAAGACACCAAGGCCGTGGACGTCCCCGTGATCCAGGGCATCGGCGGCAGCATGCTCTACCTGGTCGACCGCTACGGCGACAAGGGCGAGGTGTACGACGACGAATACGAGTGGTTCCCGGGCGTCGATCGCCACCCCAGGGGTTTCGGGCTCACCTTCATCGATCACCTCACGCACAACCTGTATTTCGGGAACATGGAAAAGTTCGCCGACTTCTACGAGAAGCTGTTCAATTTCCGCGAGATCCGGTACTTCGACATCAAGGGCGCGAAAACGGGCCTGGTCTCCAAGGCGATGACCGCGCCGGACGGCATCGTGCGCATCCCGCTCAACGAGTCCTCCGACGAGAAGAGCCAGATCAACGAATACCTCGAGGAATACAAGGGCGAGGGCATCCAGCACATCGCGCTGTTCACGAACAACATCTACGAGACGGTGGAAGCGATGCGGGCGCACGACGTCGAATTCCTCGATACGCCCGATACCTACTACGAGATCATCGAGGAGCGCGTGCCGAACCACGGCGAGGATCTCGAGCGCATGAAGAAGAACCGCCTCTTGCTCGATGCGGACGACGAGACGAAGAAGAAGCTGCTGCTGCAGATCTTCACGCAGAACTGCATCGGCCCGATCTTTTTCGAGATTATCCAGCGCAAGGGCAACGAGGGCTTCGGCAACGGCAACTTCACGGCGCTGTTCGAATCCATCGAGCGTGACCAGATGCGCCGCGGCGTCCTCTGATTCGAAAACCCGGGTTTTCCCCTCCCCCCCGGGGAGAGGGAGCAGGAGCGGAGACGAATGAAGCGATGAAAGAGCTGGAATACATGAGCGGGTTCGGGAGCGAGTTCGCGACCGAGGCCTTGGCCGGCGCGTTGCCGGTGGGGCAGAACTCGCCGCAGAAGGTCCCTTACGGCCTTTATGCCGAGCAGTTCTCGGGCACCGCCTTCACGGCCCCGCGGCACCTCAACCGCCGTACTTGGATGTATCGCATCCGGCCGGCGGCCATGCACGGGAGTTTCGAACTGCTTCCCGACGGGCGTTTCCACAACCGCTTCGACGAGCAGCCGCCGACGCCGAACCAGCTCCGCTGGGACCCGTTCCCCATGCCGGACAAGCCCACCGATTTCGTCGATGGGCTTTTCACGGTGGCCGGCAACGGCAGCGCGGAATCCCTGGGCGGCTGCGGTGTCCACGTCTACGCCGCCAACCGGTCCATGGACAAGCGCTATTTCTACGACGCCGACGGCGAGCTGCTGATCGTGCCCGAGAAGGGCCGGCTGCGGCTGGCCACCGAACTCGGCGTGCTCGAGGTGGCGCCGCTGGAGATCGCCGTGATCCCGCGCGGCCTGCGCTTCCGCGTGGAGCTGCCCGACGGCGAGGCGCGCGGCTACGTGGGCGAGAACTTCGGCACCGCGCTGCGCCTTCCGGAACTGGGCCCGATCGGCGCCAACTCGCTGGCGAATGCGCGCGACTTCCTCTATCCGGTCGCGGCCTGGGAGGACGTGGAAGGTGAATTCGAGCTTCTCGCCAAGTTCCAGGGCCGGCTGTGGTCCGCCGGAATCGACCATTCGCCGCTCGACGTGGTGGCCTGGCACGGCAACAACGCGCCGTACAAGTACGACCTGATGCGCTTCAATACCATCGGCTCGATCAGCTACGACCATCCCGACCCGTCCATCTTCACCGTGCTGACGTCGGCGAGCGACACGCCCGGCACCGCGAACCTGGACTTCGTGATCTTCCCGCCGCGCTGGCTGGTCGCCGAGCACACTTTCCGGCCGCCGTGGTATCACCGCAACGTCATGAGCGAGTTCATGGGCCTGATCCACGGCGAGTACGACGCCAAGGCGGGCGGCTTCGTGCCCGGCGGCGGCTCTTTGCACAACTGCATGATCGGCCACGGGCCGGACGCGGCGAGCTTCGAGAAGGCGGTTTCGATCGACACCGCGAAGCCGCAGCACCTGACCGACACCATGGCGTTCATGTTCGAGACCTGCCGGGTCATCCGGCCCACTCGCCAGGCGATGGAGGCGAAGCAGCTCCAGGCCGGCTACCGTGACTGCTGGCAGGGCATCGAGAAACATTTTGACCCATCGGCCCGCTCCTGAGACCGCGGCGCCGGTCGATGCGCGCGGCATGGCGCTACGCCCGCAATCGATTTTCTGACACAAGGGATGAGATATGAAACTGGGTAGCCTGAAGGAAGGGGGGCGCGACGGCACGCTCGTCGTCGTCAGCCGCGACTTGAAGCATGCCGTGAAGGCGACGGCCATTGCCGCGAGCTTGCGCGAGGCGCTGGAAGACTGGGATGCGGCGGCCCCGAAACTGGAGGCGCTTTACGGAGACCTGAACGCCGGCAAGGCGCAGGGCGCGTTCGACGTGAACATGGCGGATCTGGCCGCGCCGTTGCCGCGCACCTGGGAGTTCCTCGACGGCTCGGCGTACCTGCCGCACGTCGAGCGGGTGCGCAAGGCGCGGGGCGCCGAGGTGCCGGATACCTTTTATACGGATCCGCTGATGTACCAGGCGACCAGCGCCGGGTTCCTCGGTCCGCGTGATGCGATCCCGGTCGCGAGCGAAGACTACGGCATCGACCTCGAGGCCGAGGTCGTGGTGATCACCGGCGAGGTGCCGATGGCGGCCACGCCGGAGCAGGCCGGCAAGGCCATTCGCCTCGTGGGGCTGGTCAACGACGTGAGCCTGCGCGGGCTGATCCCGGCGGAGCTGAAGAAGGGCTTCGGCTTCCTGCAGTCGAAGCCGCGCTCGGCGCTGTCGCCGGTCTTCGTGACCCCGGATGAATTGGGCGATGCATGGAAGGGCGGCAAGCTGCACCTGCCGATGCGCACCTGGCTCAACGGCAAGTGGCTGGGCGGGGCCGACTGCGGCGTGGACATGCAGTTCGGCTTCAATCAGCTCGTCGCTCATGCCGCCAGGACCCGGCCGCTCGTTGCGGGTACGCTGGTAGGCTCCGGCACGATCGCCAACGAGGACACGTCGAAGGGCGCCTCGTGCCTCGCCGAGCAGCGTACGGTCGAGACCCTGCGCGACGGCAAGCCGACGACACCGTTCCTCAAGTTCGGAGACACCGTGCGCATCGAGATCCTGGACGGCGACGGCAAGAGCCTCTTCGGCGCCATCGAGCAGACGGTGGAGCAGTACAAGCCCTGATGGAACTCTACGGCTACTGGCGTTCCTCGGCCGCCTACCGCGTCCGCATCGCGCTCAACCTCAAGGGGCTGGAGGCGACGCAGCATCCGGTGAACCTGCGCACCGGCGAGCACCGGGGCGACGCGTACCGGCGCCTCAATCCGCAGGGCCGCGTGCCGGCCCTGGTCGACGACGGCGTCACCTACACGCAATCGGTCGCCATCCTGGAATATCTCGACGAGCGTTACCCCGAGCCGCCGCTGTTGCCGGAGACGCCGCAACAGCGGGCGCGGGTTCGGGCGCTGGTCCAACTGGTCGCGAGCGACATGCATCCGGTCAACAACCTGAGCGTCCTGCAGTATCTGGTCGAGGTTCTGGGCGCCGGTGACGAACAGAAGATCGCCTGGTACCGGCACTGGATCAAGGAAGGGTTTACGGCGCTGGAAGCGATGCTCGCGGACGACGGGCGGACGGGGCGCTTTTGCCACGGCGATACCCCGGGCATGGCCGACCTGTGCCTGGTGCCCCAGGTCTACAACGCGCGCCGCTTCAAGTGCGACCTCTCGGCGTATCCCACGATCGTGGGCATCGACGCCGCCTGCGCCGAATTGGACGCGTTCCGGAACGCCAAGCCGGAAGCCCAGCCCGACGCCGCCGGCTGATCAGCTCGGGCATCGGACCTCGAGTATTTCCAGGTCCGGCGAGCACCGTCGGAGAGACGCCCGCGACCGGTCCGGAACGAGGCAGGTGCCGCCCGGTTCGAGTTTGGCCGTAGCGATGGTCTCCAGCGACGCCGCCGCCGAACCCTTCAGTACGACCAGGAAGACGAACGCGCGGCCCCCCTGGATTGCGCAGGCGTCCGGTGTCGTCGCCCGGTCTTTGCCAAGCCGTAGTACACGCGCCCGCACGAGTCCCCGCGTCGCGGTTTCCAGGCCCAGGTCGCGCGCCTCGAAGTCGTCCTCCGGGGGCGCCGTCCACCTGGCGTTTCCGGCCTCGTGGAAGACGAAGCGTTGCCCGCCATAGTCGCGATCCGGCAGGCGACGCCCGGTCGGCAGCTTCATCTCGTGTTCGAGATACGTCATGTGCCTGGCGGGGCAGGTGACTTCGATTACCTCCAGGCCCGGGGAGGCGGCCAGGACCCGGTGACGGATGCGTGGCGGCTGCAGGACGCAGTCGCCGGCGTGCATCACGAACGGCTCGCCCTGATCCTCGTAGACCAGCCGCACCCAGCCGCGATAACAGTAGATGAACTGGAAGCGGATGTCATGGTAATGGACGTGGTCGGGAACGGGTCCGCCCTCGGGGATGCGTATGTGCGAGGCGATCACGTAGCCTCCGGCGCGATCCGGCATGAGGTCGCGGTAGAGCATGCCGGCGCGGCCCCGCGTCCATTCCGAACCCGATGTTTCGGCGGGGCGTATCGAGGCCTGCGGGGCCGCGGGGGGGATTTCCAGCGGGGGATCGGCCGATGCGAACTCGACGCGGACACCGTTGGGCGCGGTCACCGGTGCGCGCGATTCGGTGCCCGCCATCATCAGCCGCAGGGTACCGGGGTCGCCGTTATGCGCGCGGTCCAGCGCCAGGCGCAGGCCGTGGCCGCTCAGCCGCACGAGGACGGGGTCGTCGGCGGGCGCGATGGCATCGACCCGGAAGCCCAGTTCATCGACGAAAAAGCGCACGGTCGAGTCGAGGTCGCGGCCCCCCGGCAGGAGGCACTCGGCGCCGGCAATACGCGGCGGACCGCCCTCAGTTGGCAAAGAGCCGGTCCAGGTCGGCGAATCCCTTGAACTCAAGGGCGTTGCCCGACGGGTCGAAAAGGAAGAAGGTGCCTTGTTCGCCGACTTCGCCCCGGAAGCGAACATGGGGCTCGATCTCGAAAGCCGCGCCGGCGGCCTGCAGGCGGTCGGCGAGCGTCTTCCATTCCGCGAGCGTCAGCACCAGGCCGAAGTGGGGAATGGGCACCGGGTCGCCGTCCACGGGACTGCGGGCAGGCGGCGAGGGCGACCTTTCCACCACGTGGCAGACCAGTTGATGGCCGCCGAGGTTGAAATCGACCCAGGTGTCCGAACTGCGTCCTTCGCTGCATCCGAGCAACGTTCCGTAGAACTCCCGGGAAGAGCGCAGGTCGCGAACGGGTATCGCGAGATGGAAGCGGGGCAGGGTGCCGGGTGCCTGTTCGTTCATGTTCAACCTTTCTCCCGCAGGAGCCGGGCCTTTTGCCGGTCCCAGTCCTGCTTCTTGGCGGCCTGGCGCTTGTCGTGCAGTTTGCGGCCCTTGGCCAGGCCCAGTTCGAGTTTCGCGGTGCCGTGCTTCCAGTACACGCGCAGTGGCACCAGGGTGTAGCCGCGGCGTTCGACGGCGCCGGTGAGGTGCGCGATCTCGCGCGCATGGAGGAGGAGCTTGCGGGTGCGGTCGGGCTCGGTGCGGACGTGGGTCGAGGCGCTCGGCAGGGGGCTGATGTTCGCGCCGATCAGCCACACTTCGCCGTTACGGACCAGGCCGTGCGCTTCGGCGATGCTCGCACGTCCCGCGCGCAACGACTTCACTTCCCAGCCCTGCAGGACCAAGCCGGCCTCGTAGCGCTCCTCGATGTCGTAGTCGTGGCGCGCTCGCCGGTTCTCGGCAACCGCGTTGGCGCTTTTCTTGCTCATCGGCGTATTGTAACGACGCGCGTTCCATTGCCGGGGAACGCCACGGGCGGGCCTGCCGGCCTACGAAAGCGGCCGCTGCCCGTGGCCCGGGCGTCCTGTTGCGGGACGGGGGTGCAGTAAAATATCGGCACAAGCCCGCCGCGCCGCGGCCCGCCACCCGCACTACAGGGATATCGAATTGCGCGAGATACATCGCTCGGCACTGGTTCCATATGCCGCCGAAGAAATGTTCGGCCTGGTCAACGACGTCGAAAGCTACCCCGACTTTCTGCCCTGGTGCCGTGACGCGCGCGTCGAGGAGATCGACGAGACCACGGTGGAAGCCGAACTCGAATTCTCCCGCAGCGGGCTGCACCGGCGATTCACTACCCGCAACAGCCTGGAACCGGGCGAAAGCATCCGCATGGAGTTGCTGCACGGTCCTTTCCGCGAACTCAACGGCCGGTGGCACTTCCAGCCGCTGGGCCTGGGCGGCTCCAAGGTGGTGCTCGACCTGCGTTTCCAGTTCGCGTCGCGCCTGCTGGAGGCCGTCTTCGCCCCCGTTTTCGCCGAGGTCATGAATTCGCTGGTGGACGCCTTCGTGGAACGCGCCCACAATCTGCACGGGGCCGGCTGAATGTCCGTCGTGGTGGAGTTGGCGCCGTTGCCGCCGTGGCTGGCCGGGCCGGCCGGCCTGCGGCTGCCGGGTGGCGCCACCGTCGCGGACGCGCTGGACGCGCTCGAGATACGGCCGCCGGAGGGGGTGGACATCGGCGTGTGGGGTCGGCCGGTCGGGAAGACCGAGGCGCTGCGCGACGGTGATCGCATCGAGTTCTATCGTCCGCTGGGGTGCGACCCCAAGGCGGCGCGCAGGACCCGGGCCGGACGGCGGGGCCGCTGAGTCAGGTCCCGGTCAGCTCGGCGCCTGGTCGATGGGCTTCGACGTGGTGAAGCGCTTGACTTTGCCGTCCTGGAAATACACGGTCAGCCGGTACATGTGGATCGGGCTGCCGCGGCCTGCCTTGTAATAGTAGACATAGCGCCAGATGTGCTTTTCGAAGGGATTGGGCAGGGTCGGCTGGCCGAAGAGGTAGCGCACCTGGTTGGTCGTCATGCCGACCTTGAGCTGCTTGAGATCGCTCTGCTTCAGGTAGTTGCCCTGGGTGACCGGCGGCACGTAGACGCAGCCGGCGGTCAGGACCAGCGCCCCGGAAAGGGCGGCGGGGAGTAGAAGGCGCAATCTCATCAAATTTCGAAACCGGTGAGCGGGTGCGTCATAATAACGGGGTTGCAGCATCGAAGCCAAGACCCCTGATGTCCGAAGACAAGGATTTGCGCGAGGCGGGGCTCAAGGTCACGGCGCCCCGGCTGAAGATACTGCGGATGCTCGAGTCCAGCCCGCAGCGTCACCTCTCGGCCGAGGACGTGTACCGCGCGCTCCTCGAGAGCGGCGAAGAATTGAACCTGGCCACCGTGTACCGGGTGCTGACGCAATTCGAGGCCGCCGGGCTCGTCTCGCGCCAGCACTTCGAGGGGGGGCACTCGACGTTCGAGCTGGATTCCGGCGAACACCACGATCACATATTCTGCGTGGCGTGCGGCCGGGTGGACGAATTCGTGGACGACACCATCGAGCGGCGCCAGGCCGAGATCGCGGAACAGGCCGGATACGAAATGACCGACCATTCGCTCTATATCTACGGCCTGTGCTCCGAATGCCGCGCGAAGAAAGTCGGTCCCGGCGAGGGCGCCTCCTAAGCCCCGGCCGGGCGCTCGCCCGCGATCAGATCCCGGGCGTGTTCGCGGGCCGTGTCGCTGACCTTTACGCCGCCCAGCATGGCCGCGATCGCTTCCACCCGCTGTTCGTCTTCCAGCCGCCTCACTTCGGTCACGCTGCGCCCCCCGGCGTCCCGCTTGCTGACGTCGAAATGCTGGTCCGCCAGGGCCCCGACCTGCGGCAGGTGGGTGACGCACAGCACCTGGACGTTGGCGGCCAGGGCCTTGAGCTGGCGCCCGACCAGTTCGGCGACGCGGCCGCTGATGCCCGCGTCCACCTCGTCGAAGACCATGACCGGCACGCCCGAGCCGCCCTGGGCCAGCACTTCGATGGCCAGCGCCAACCGTGAAAGCTCTCCGCCGGAGGCGACCTGTGAAATGGGGCGCAATCCCTGCCCCTTGTTGGTGGTGACTTCGAAACGCACGCTTTCGCCGCCGGTCGCCGGCCGCTCGCCGGCGGGTGCGGGTTCCAGGGTCGCCGCGAATTCCGCGTGCGGCATGCCCAGGGCG
>JBJKSR010000271.1:0-7169 GCA_046703965.1 Gammaproteobacteria bacterium
TGCCGGCGCCGGAAGCGCCGGCACGCGCCAGGCTCAGGCCGGGGTGCCCGCCATAATCCATCCGCGGGCGGCCTCGGCCCGCCGGGCCGTGAAGATCCGGAACCGGCCCGGCATCAGCACACGAAACACGCTCATGCCCATCAGTACCCAGATGGAACTGGTGACCACCGCGATGCGCTCCCAGTAGAGCAGATACCGTGCCCAGCTCTTCAGGTACTTGAACATGCTTCCGACGTCCATCCCGAAGAACTCGTTGTTCATTTCGTAGTACAGGCGTATCTTGCGTCGCGTTTCGAGGGCATCCTCGACCAGCGGCAGCAGTGCGTTGTCGTAATCGCTCGCGATGACGTGCTGTCTCGCGGCGATGGCAATGATCCCTTCCGGGAATCCGTCGACTATTTCCAGCATGATTGTCCTCCAATGTCCTGGCGGTCATCCCGCCACCGGTCCCGCCTCCTGGGGCGGGCGATCTCTCTGTGTTTGTCAGGATAGGCCAAAATTCCGGAAAAGGCTGTCAGACAAATCCGCTACTTTTTAAATCGGTTTTGTTGCCGGATGCCGGCTTAACGTAGGATTTATCTGGCATGCCGGCTCGGTCTTCTGCTGAGCCATGCGCCGTAAGTAATTAATCCCAATGGATGTTCTTGCGTTGGGCCGGACGGGCGGCCTTCGCCGGCTCGTTCCGTGCCGTTAAAAAACTGTTGCAAAACTCCGAGAGTTTGCTATACACAAGGTTGCGCGTCGCCACCGGAAACGGATTTCCGGCACAAAGACGATTTCAAGGCGGCGTGGATCCGGCTCGCGAGGCCGGCTTTGTAACGCGATCGAGGGAGGCACGATGACCCCTTTCTCCTGGCGGCGGCGGTTGACGCCGACCCGGCCGTTCGGCCGGGCGGTCGACCGGTGCATCGGTTGCGTTCGATATCTGCAAGCGGGAAATCGGATCGCGCCGGTTTGCGTTCCGTGGACCCGTTTGCCTCCGTTAATCATTGAGGAGACGTTATGAAGCGTTCAGGACTGATCTTGACAGGGGTTTCATTGACATTGCTTGCCGGTGCGGCCTTCGCCGCCCGCCCGACCACGGTTTCCGTTGGCTCGGCGGGTGTCGTGCGCTACATCCAGGCAGGACAGCCGCCGGTCGTCATCCATCTGACCGTCGAGCAGGCTCAGCAGATGAGACAGAACAGCAAGGGTAGCCACGGTGGCGGCCACGGCGGCGGCGGCGGTGGTGGTGGCGGCACCGTCAACCTGCTCTATGGCGGCGGCGTCGGCGGGATCGGCGTCGAGTCCGCACCGAAAGTCTACCTGGTCCTGTGGGGCTCGCAGTGGAGCAACGATCCCAGCGGTGAAGCGAATATTCTGCAGTCCTTCCTTAGCGTGGTCGGCGGCAGTTCATGGCTGAACAGCGTCACCCAGTATTGCGAGGGTGTGGCCAGCGGGACCGAGTTCTGTAACGGCGCGGGCACTGCGGCGGGCAATCCTTCGGGCATCCTGCAGGGCGTCTGGTATGACAGCAGCGCGTCCGTGAAGAGCCATCCACGCCAGTCCGACATCGCGGCCGAGGCCGTGCGTGCCGCGCAGTACTTCGGCAACACCTCCGCCGGCAGCAACAACAACACGCAGTACATCATCGCGCTCCCGACGGGTGTCACTCCGCAGGGCTTCGGCACGCAGTACTGCGCGTACCACAGCTACGGCACTTCCTCGTACGGCGACGTGGCCTACACCAACCTGCCATACATCACCGATGCGGGTGCAAGCTGTGGCGCCAACTTCAACGGCCTGGGGCCCGATGCCGGTATCACCATCGTCGGCGGGCACGAGCTGGCCGAGACGATCACCGACCAGTTCCCGAGCGGGGGCTGGCTCGATTCCAGTGGTGCGGAAAACGGGGACAAGTGCGCCTGGATTTCCTCGGGACAGGGCGCGTCCGCCGACGTGAGCTTCGGCGGCAGCACCTTCCCGGTGCAGTCGCTCTGGAGCAATGCGTTCAACAACGACAGTGGCGGTTGCGTGCTGTCCTACTGATAACTTGATCGGCTGACCATCATGCGCCGGCGGTGCCACGTGCATCGCCGGCGCTTTTTTTGGCCGCGTCAGGCAAATCCCGGCCCTCGGGTCAGCGCAACTGGCTGTCTTTGCTGCCCCGGCGATTGTACAGGGAACTCGCCGCCTCGTCCTTGTCGTGCGCTTCCTGGCAGTTGACGCACAGGCGCACGCCGGGAATGAGTTCACGGCGCTTCGCCGGGATTTCCTCGCCGCATTCCTCGCAGTACCTGAGGCTCTTGCCGCCATGGGCGAGCCGGCGGCGCGCACGTTCGACGGCGTCCTGCACCGTGCTGTCGATCTGCTCCTGCACCGCGCCGTCTTTGGCCCAACCCGTTGCCATGCCTTACTCCCGGCCCTTGTCCAGGCCAAATATCGTTCCGAGTTCGTCGTCGGGCGGCAGGCCGTCGCTGGTCCGCACTTGCCCGTGCTTGTCCTTCCAGACCAGCCCCGGCGTGCCGTCGAGGCCGAATTGCCGCATCAGCCTGTTATGGCGGGCCACCCGCTGGCGCAGCGAGCTGGGCACGTGGGCCATCGGCCGGATGGCGCCGGAATGGTGCCTGAACCCGCGCTCGTTGAAATCCAGTGCCGCTTGCGGGTCCTTGGCCCCCAGGATCGCGGCGGCTTTCTTGACGCTGGAGTCGCCCAGGATGGCGACGACGAGATAGCGTATCTGCACGCCGTGCCCGTAGGCAGCCTGGGCGCTCTGCCAGAAGTCTCGGCAGAAGGGGCAGTTGGGATCGACGAAGGCATAGATGATGCGCGTGGGATGCTTGGCGCCGACGCCGATCCAGTGCGCCTTGGCGAGGTGCGAGTAGAGCTGCTGGTTCCGGGGCCGCTGCACGTAGGTGTTCTGGTACACCTGGCTCAGGTCGTGGCCATGGGTGTCGATCAGCGCGCCGAACAGCGCCAGCGAGCCGTCCCCCGTGGTGTAGAACACGACGTGCTTCCCGTTCGGCGTGAGGCCGGCGTAGCCGCGCAGCCCGCCCGGCACGCTGAACCGGGCCTGCACGGTCAGGCCCTTGCCCTCGAGGTACGTGATGATGGGGCTCGGTGCGGTGCCCGCGGGCGGCGCGGCGGCGGCGTAGGCCGGGGGGACGGCCAGGAGGGCTGCCAGGAGCAGAATTTTCTTCATGGGGCGATTATCCCGGTTTGCCCCGGCATTGCAAGCGATGCCGACAGGTCAGGCGGCCATGGCGCCTGCACGAAGGAGGGTGGCTGGATGGCGCTCCCACGGGGACTCGAACCCCGGTTTTCGCCGTGAGAGGGCGACGTCCTAGGCCTCTAGACGATGGGAGCGCAAGCAGCAAATGATAACATGACAAGCTAATGCAAAAACGAGGCCCGAGCCTTGTCAACACCCGAAGCGGTGCCCGTCGAATCCCTGGGGCTGGACGCGGGCCGCATCGATCCCAACGCGCTCACCATAGTCGAAACCCTCTGCGACGCCGGCCACGAAGCCTACATCGTCGGCGGTGGCGTACGCGACCTGCTGCTGGACACTCGGCCCAAGGATTTCGACGTCGCAACGAGCGCCCACCCCGAGGCGGTACGCAAGCTGTTTCGTCGCTCGCGCATGATCGGTCGGCGCTTCCCCATCGTGCACGTGCTCTTCGGGCGCGACTTCATCGAGGTGACCACGTTCCGCGCCCAGTCCGGCGCGGCGCGCCAGGTGCATGAATCGGGGCGAATCCTGCGCGATTCCAGCTTCGGCTCGCTCTCCGAGGATGCCGTGCGCCGCGATTTCACGGTCAACGCGCTGTATTACGACCCGATCGAGCGCCGCGTGCTCGATTTCACGGAGGGACTTCAGGACCTGCAGGCCCGGCGTCTGCGCCTGATCGGCGACCCGGAAACCCGCTACCGCGAGGACCCCGTGCGCATGCTGCGCGCGGCACGGTTCGCCGCCAAGCTCGGCTTCGAGCTTGAGGAGCGGACCGCGGGGCCGTTGCGTGAACTTGCTCCCCTGCTGTCCGACATCCCGCCTGCCCGCCTGTTCGAAGAGGTGTGCAAGCTCTTTCTCGGCGGCCATGCCGCGGCCACGTACAAGGCGTTGCGGCGCTACGGAATGTTTGGCGCGCTGTTCCCGCTCAGCGAGGAAGTGCTCGCGGCCGACACCGGCGGCACGCTGGAGCGCTTCGTGCTCGCCGCCCTGAACAACACCGACGACCGCGTCCATGCCGGCGAGCCGGTGACCATCGCGTTTCTCCTTGCGGCCTTCCTGTGGCCGCCGATCAGCCGCTATGCGCACTGGCTGCAACAGGAAGAGGGCATGGGCGAGGCCACCGCGGTGCAGCGCGCCTGTGCCGTGATCATGGGCGAGGCCAAGCAGCGGGTGACCATCCCGCAGCGCTTCGCATTGCTCCTGCGCGACATCGTGCAGCTCCAGACGCGCTTCCGCTACCAACACGGCAAGCGTGCCGAGAGCCTGCTGGGCCACCCGCGGTTCCGGGCGGCCTACGATTTCCTCAAGCTGCGCGCCGAGGTGGGCGACGCCGACCCCGTACTGGTCGAATTCTGGAGCCGGGTCCAGCAGGCAGGCGGCGAGGAGCGGCGCAGGATGCTCGCGCCCAAGCGCCGCAAGGGCAGGAAGAAGGGTGGCTGAGGTGGCCGGTCGCGGCGCTCGGCGGTCCGGGTCCGCTGCGTGCTCGGGCTACCGCCCCTGAGCGGAACGAATCGTGGGCAAGGCATGGATCGGACTGGGGAGCAACCAGGATGGGCCGGCGCGCCAGGTCGGGCGGGCCCTCGACGAACTGGGCACGCTGCCCGGCACCCGCGTACTGCGCCGCTCGCCGCTCTACAGGACGCCGCCCTGGGGCCCGATCGCCGAGCAGCCCGATTACGCGAACGCGGTGGCGGAGCTGGAAACGTCGCTCCCGCCGCAGGAGTTGCTGGCCGCCATGCAGGGCCTGGAAAACGCGCACGGCAGGGAGCGGCGCGAGCGCTGGGGCCCGCGAACGCTGGACCTCGACCTGTTGCTATACGATGATCTCACCATGGAGACCGACGATCTGATCCTGCCGCACCCGCGCATCGCCGAACGTGCCTTCGTCCTGGTGCCGCTGGCCGCGCTGGCGCCCCGCCTGAGGGTGCCCGGAGCCGGGGCGGTGGCCGATCTGCTCGCCCGTGTCGATGACGCCGGCGTCGTACCCTGGGAAGGCGCCACGTGAACGGCATCGGCTACATCGCGGTGGAAGGCCCGATTGGCGTCGGCAAGACGAGCCTCGCCCAGCGCCTGGCCGATACGCTGGGGGCGGAAACCGTGTTCGAGGAAGCCGAGGCCAACCCCTTCCTCGAGCGTTTCTACACAGACCCCCGCGAGGCTGCGCTGCCGACGCAGCTCTCGTTCCTGTTCCAGCGTGCGCGCAAGCTCGAGACAATGTCGCAGACTGACATGTTCCATCCCGTCAGGGTGGCGGATTTCGTACTGGAAAAGGACCTCCTGTTCGCGGAGCTGACGCTCGACGACAGCGAGCTGGCCCTTTACCACGAGGTGTACCGGCGGGTGACCCCGCAGGTGGCGCATCCCGACCTGGTGATCTACCTGCAGGCGCCCGTGGATGTGCTGATGCGCCGCATCGCCCGCCGGGGGCGCGCCTTCGAGCGCGCCGTCAACCACGACTACCTGGCACGGGTATCCGAGGCCTACACGCAGTTCTTCCATCATTACGAACGGGCCCGCGTCCTCATAGTCAACGCCGCTACGGTGAACCTGGTCGACGACGATGCGGACTACGCGCGCCTGCTCGAGCAGGTCCAGTCGATGCGCGGCAACCGCGCCTATTTCAACCCGGAGACGCAGTAATGGTGTACGGAGGTGACAGCGGGGAACCCAAGCCGTTGCGCTTGTCCGCGTTCGGGAAAATGCGCGCCGAGGGCGAGCCGATCGCCTGCCTGACCGCTTACGACGCGAGTTTCGCGCGGCGGATCGACGCGGCGGGCACGGACCTGGTGCTGGTGGGCGACACGCTGGGCATGGTGGTGCAGGGGCGGTCGAGCACGGTGCCGGTGAGCGTGGACGACATGGTCTATCACACGCGCATGGTGGCCCGCGGCCTGCGCCGCGCCTACCTCGTCGCCGACATGCCGTTCCTGAGCTATATCGACGTACCGGCTGCGCTGCGCAACGCCGGGCGCCTGATGCAGGAGGGCGGTGCGCGCATGGTCAAGCTCGAGGGCACGGGCGCGCAGGCGGAGATCGTCGCCGCGCTCGCCGACAACGGCATTCCCGTATGCGCCCACCTCGGCCTGCGCCCGCAGGCGGTGGAGAAGCTGAGCGGATTCCGCATCCAGGGCCGTGAACCGAAGGAGGCCAAACGCATTGTCGAGGACGCGAAGGCGCTGGAAGAGGCGGGTGCGGACATCATTCTCCTGGAATGCATTCCCCGGGATCTCGCCGGGCGCATCCACGAGGCCGTCTCCGTGCCGGTCATCGGCATCGGCGCGGGACCGGAGGTGGACGGCCAGATACTCGTGCTCTACGACATCCTCGACATCACGTCCGGGCGCAAGCCGAGCTTCGCGAAGAATTTCATGGAAGGCGCGGACAGCATCCAGGCGGCGCTGGAGAATTACGTGAAGTCGGTCAAGGATCGCAGCTATCCCGCGCCCGAACACACCTTCGAATAGCCCCGTACCAAACGGTGCTCTTCGAGCGCGCCGTCATCTTCGTCGTTCCTGCGGAAGCAGGAACCCAGTAAAAGGGAGAATCCCGAGCATGGCTCGGGATACGGGGTTCGACCGGAGTCCGGATTGCGCCCCCGTCCGGAATCGCGATGATGAGGATTTCTCTGGAAGGGGTATTACTCTTGCAGGGACGCAGAGCACGCCAAGGTGTTCTTTATCTTTGCGGTCTTTGTGTCTTTGCGAGAGATTTTCTTGACTTCACGCTTGGAATGCTTCGTCAATGACAAGTAGTCGGGGCGGTTAAAATCTGTACACAGAATTGGGGGGCCGACCATGGGCAGTCCGGCGTTGATACACACGGTGGCGGGCGCGCGGGCCTGGCGCGCCATGCGCACGCGCGCGGACGCCAGCGTCGCGCTGGTGCCGACCATGGGCAACCTGCACGCCGGTGACGCCGCCCTGATCGACGCGGCCCGGCGCACCGCGGACTTCGTGAT
>JBJKSR010000272.1:0-3039 GCA_046703965.1 Gammaproteobacteria bacterium
TCTCGGGACTGCTCGCCTCGGTCGTCGCCAGGATCGGCGAAACCGGCGCGCGCTGGGTGATGCTCGACGGCCTAGATGCGCTGCTCGGCGCGCTCGAGAACCAGCCGGCCACGTTGCGCGAACTCTACCGTCTCAAGAGCTGGGTCGCACAGGCGGGCGTCACCTGCCTGTTGACCGCCAAGGACCGGAATATCGATGACGACGGGAACATCGGCCCCGGTTTCGCCCCTTTTGTCGCCGATTGCGTGATCGGCCTCAGTCACCGCAAACGGAACGGCGTCTTCGTCCGCCGCCTGCGCGTCGTAAAGTACCGGGGCGGACCCGGTGGCGCTGCCCCGGTGCCGTTCGTAATCGGGGACAGCGGCATCATGGCGGCGAGCCGCCAGAACACCCGGCTCGAGCACGAAGTGTCCACGGAGCGGGTCGGATCCGGCGTCGCACGCCTCGATACACTGCTCGGCGGCGGATACATTCGCGGCAGCAGCATCCTCATTTCCGGTGCACCGGGCACTGCCAAGACCACGCTGTCGGCGTCCCTCGCGCACCGCGCATGCCAGGACGGTGAAAAGGTCCTGTTCATCAGCTTCGACGAGGCGGCCGGGCAGATCGTACGCAACATGCGTTCTGTGGGCATGGACCTTGAACCCTTCCGCAAGTCCGGCCTGCTCGAAGTTTACGGCTACCGGGCGTCCGGGGTCAGCGCGGAAAGTCACTACATCGAGATCAAGTCCCTGCTCGACAGCCACCGGCCGGGGCACCTGATCGTCGATCCGATCTCCGCGCTCGCCAAGGCGGGCGGGCGGGAAATCGCCGGCGACATTGCCGAGCGCCTGCTGGACCTCGCCAAGGCGCGCGGCATCACCACGCTCATGACCACGCTGATGGAAGACATGGCCGGGACGGAGGAAGAAACGCAGAGCCATGTCTCGACCATCGCCGATACCTGGATCAACCTTTCATATAACGTCGTGAATGGCGAACGCAACCGCGCGCTGACCATCGTCAAGGCGCGCGGCACGCCGCATTCCAACCAGGTCCGGGAACTGAAGCTCCAGTCGACGGGTATTTCCCTCACCGACGTCTACACCGCCGGCGGCGAGGTATTGATGGGCACCGCCCGGGTCGAACGCGAAGCCGGGGAACGGCTCACCGCCCTGCGCCGGGAAGCCGAGTTCGACCTCCAGGAACAGCACATCCGCAGCGAAGTCCGTGACGCGGAGGAGCGGATCAAGACCCTCCAGCGCGCGCTGGAGTCCCACAGCAGGGAACTCGAGCTGCTGCAGCTCAACCGCGCCCAACTGAAACGCTCGCGCAGCCAGCGCGATCGGCAGGTCCGGCACAGCCGTCATGCGGACCCCGACACCGGAAAAGAGGAGGAAAAATGAACGCCGGCAACGGGCAATCGGAGACGCCGCTAATCCGCCTGTACGTCGCGGGCGATTCGCCCAGTTCGCTCGCGGCGCGCGAAATCGTGGACGACTGCGTCTCCGGGGACATCGCCGGCCCCGGATACGAGGTCGTCGACGTATTGCTGGACCCGGCCCGTGCGCTGGAAGCGAACCTGATCGCCACGCCCACGCTCATTCTGGAATACGGCGGTCGCGAGCGCCGCTATGTCGGCGACCTGCGCAGGCAGACCGGCCTGCAGCGCGTGCTCCGCGAACTCGGCGAATCTCCGCCAAACGAGCGCTGACGACCCGGCGGAGCGCCGCAATGCCCGAGCATTACAACGCACCGCCCACCTGTCCGGCCTGCGGCCGGCCGACACCCGACACCGGCCAGGCCCCGTGCCTGTGCCCGTGGTGCGGCGCCCATATTTGCGAAGGGCAACTGGACGAGCCCGGGAACACGACGGGATCCGAATCCGCGGTTCCAGGCAAAATCACGCCTGCTTGACGGCTTCCAGGTGTGCCCGTACACTCCGTCCATCGACGGGATACGCGTCTCCGGAAGGGATACTCCATTGAAGCCGTGTTCGTATACGTTTGCCTTCCGGCGCAGTCGCCGCCCTGCCTCGGCTGTTGCAGCCTTTCTGCTCCTCCTCGCTCCTCTCCCGGTGTTCGCCGCATCGCACGCCGTCACGCTGTCCGATCCCGTCCCGACCTTGCTCGACGGCCCCGTGGTGACTAACGACGCGAATCGACTGGCCGTCGGTGCACGACCGGTCGAGGGTGTGGCCGCCGACGGCGTGAGCCGGATCGTTATCGCCGTAAGCACCGCCACGGCCGGCCAGGCATTCACCTTTACGGTGTATGACGACCAGTCCGCGCCGAGCGCCTCGACGGCCGAGGACGGCGCCCTGGCGCTGGTGGGCTCCAACGACTTCAACCACAGCCAGCTCGCCACCCCGGCCGTCACGACCAACCAGGGCGCGATGGCCTTCGTGGTCTACCGTGCCCCGATCGACTTCGCACGGCCCGGCGGCGGTGACGATAATTCCGCCCAGCGCAGCGTCAGTATTCACTGGACCATCGCTGGTACATCGCAGACGGGCACCATCCCGATCACGATTCTGCGCCCGCCGCTGGTCCTGGTGCACGGGCTCTGGAGCGACCCCGCCACCTGGAACGACTTCACGCCGCTGCTCGGCGACCCACGATTCTCGATCTTCCGTGCCAACTACGGCAGCCTTACGGAACCCATCGCCAGTGCCATACCCTCGGGAGCGGGATCATCCGTTTCCGCCAATGCGCTCGGCTTTGAATTCAACGCTCGTTACGTGGCGCCGCAGATCGACTCCTTTGTGAACAGCTTCAAGAGGGGGCGTAATCCCGCGGGCATCCCGGTCTCCGACGTGCAGGCCGACATCGTCGCCCACAGCATGGGCGGCAACATCACACGCACTATGCCGGTGATGCAAGGGTTCGCAAGCGACACGACCTTTGCCCGCGGCAACGTCCACAAGCTGATCACGATAGATACCCCGCATCTCGGGTCCCCGGTCGCGATTGACATATTGCCCGCACTCACCGGCGGGGATCCCAATCGCTGCGTACGCACGCTGTTCCAGTTCGGAGGATTGATTGCCGTGCAGTCAAT
>JBJKSR010000273.1:0-6259 GCA_046703965.1 Gammaproteobacteria bacterium
ACGCTGTGGATCGGCGGCACGCCCGGGCGACTTGCGCGAACGGTCATGCTGCGCTCGTTCCAGACCGTCACGACCAAGTACGGCGACTACCGCGACGTCCGGGGCGTGTCGCTGCCGTCGCGCATCGCATCGAGCGTCGGCGCCCATTCCAAACCCGACGTGGAAACCATCACCCGCTATCGCCTGCTGCGCTCCGTCCCGGAACAATCGCTGGAACGCCCGAGCGACCGCGTCACCGATACCGAGGCTCCTGCAAAGGGAGTCCGGATTCCCTTTGAATTCTCGCTGTCCGGAAAACTGCTGGTAGAAGCGCGCATCAACGGCAAGGGTCCGTTCCCGTTCGTGCTCGATACCGGCGGCCACGCGATACTCACCCCGGCCACGGCGCATACACTGGGCCTCAAGCTCAGCGGCCACGGCGTCACCTACGGCGCCGGTGCCGGCAGCACCCCCATCCGTTATACGCACGTGCATTCCATCAGTCTGGGCAAGGCACGAATCGACGACCAGCCGATGCTGGTCATGCCGATGTCGCCCATCATGACCGATCGCGGGAACAAGCCGCCGGTCGCGGGAATACTGGGTCTCGAAATCTTCGAGCGGTTCGCCGTCACAGTCGACCCGGCTAAGAAGACGATGACACTGCAGCCATTCCGGTCATTCAAACCACCTGCGAAAGCCGTCGCCCTGCCGATCAGCTTCACCAACGACATGCCGCTCGTGCATGCCACGCTGGACGGCAAGACGGGCATATTCGGCATGGACACCGGCAACAGCGGGCCGCTGATAATCTCCCCTGACTGGGCCGCACATAACGGCCTGACCCGTTATTACGAGGCCGGCATACCGGAACAGGATGGCGGTGAAGGGGGCATGTTCACGGCGCACGTGGCCTATATCCATTCACTGAAGCTCGGCGGACTAACCGTGCCCGGCGACCAAATGGGCTTGCTGTCACCGCGTGGCGTCGGCGCCGCCAGCAACCCCAGCGAATCCGGCAACCTGGGCACGCCGGTGTGGCGCAGCTTTACGTTCTCGCTCGACTACCGTAAGCAGCGCCTGTATCTCATTCCGCGGCCGCATTACAGGCCCAGGCACCCCACGGCATCGGGCGGCCTCAAAGCCGTGAAGTTCACCCCGAAGGCATTTACCGTGATCGGGGTCGCGCCGAACGGACCGGCAGCGAAAGCCGGCCTGAAGAAAGGCGACCAGATCGTCGCCGTCGACGGCGTCAAGGCCACGAAACTGGCCAGCCTCTATTTGATGGCGCACATCGCCAAAAGCAACCCGGGCACGCATATGAAACTCGTCCTCAGCGACGGCCGCACCCTCACGCTCATGCTGGTCCCCAATACCGCCATGCAGAAGGCCTTGCATCCGAAAGTGCAGGAACAAAACTAACGAATAACGGGATCATGGCCCTGCCTTTTACACCAAGGATGGCAAAAGGCAAGACCAGATCCCTTGCGCCTTTTCTTCCGAACGACAAGAGAAAATAACGCCAAGATCGGGGCTTGCGTTTTGCTCAAGCCCCGATCCCGTCTTTACAACCTCGGCTTGCTATCCGTGCGGACCGGCCGAACCCGCTTGACCGGCAGCGCCATCGCAGCCCTTGCCCCCATAGATTGCGATTACGCCCGTCTTGCCGGTGGCCGCGCTCGGGCGGGTTGATCGTCCGCAGGTCGGTGCAACGCCATTGGGGATGCCATTCGGTGTCCCGTCCTTCGCCTTGAGGAATACGACCCGGGAAGTCGCACCGCCCGGACCCGCCGCTCCGGCACGCCCTCCTGCTCCGCCCGGGCCCGCGTTGCAATGGTTGCTAAACAACTCTTTATGCGGACCGCCCCCGGTGCCCCCGCGGCCACCGTTTCCGCCGTCACCCCCGGGGCCGCCATCGGTGCGTATCCACAGGGAGCCCTGGATATCGAGCCGGCGTATGCCGTTTATTTTCAGCGCGACGCCCGGCTTTCCGGGCGTTCCGTCATGTCCCGCATAGCCGCCCCGGCCATGCTGGCAATACCCGGGTTGAGGAGGAGGCCCGCCGCCGTCGGCCGCCTTGCCCGGCACCGCTTGATCGGCACTCAGGTCGAACGTGGTGTCCTCGTCAACACGGATTGTCCTGACCGTCCAACTGATTTGAGTAACCCCGGGCGCCACTTTTATTGTTTTCCCTTTCGGTATGTATAACGTGTCGATAACCAGGCCCGTCGCATTGTCGGCGGTAACGACATATTCGTTCTGCCCCTGGAAATCGGGAAATGTCCCCGCGGCCCATACTTGTCCGGCAGGAAATAAAAATGCTCCGAGAAAGACCAGCCCAGCAACTGTGGGCGCGGATAAGAAAAATTTCATCGCTTACTCCCCCCTTGGTGCCTCAACAGACGAACCCGACAATTGATTGTTATTCGCTGGTCTGCCGCTACCTGGGCAGATGCCGGCTCCGGGCAGGCTGACCCAGTGGAATTGCAGCCTATTCGAACTATAGCCCAGATCGCCGCCAGATGCCTGCCAGCAGCTCCCGCTCAAAGACGGGGCGGACGCAGGCGCCCCGCAAGCCCCGACGCACGGCGGATACGGCGCTCGATGGCGGAGGACAGGGCGGTTTCGGTAGCCCAGATTTCGGCGTTCTTGCGGGCGCGGGTGACGGCCGTGTAGAGGAGTTCGCGGGTGACGACGGCGCTTTCGCGGGGCGGCAGGACGAGGGCTACCCGGTCGAACTCCGAGCCCTGGGCCTTGTGGACGGTCATGGCATAGCAGGTTTCGTGGGCGGGCAGGCGGGCCGGGCTGACGGCGCGGAGTTCGCCGTCGCTGGCGGCGACCCAGACCATCAGGCGATCGTTCTCGTCCGGCCAGGCGAGGCCGAAGTCGCCGTTGTACAGGCCGAGTTCGTAGTCGTTTTCGGTGATGAGGACGGGACGGCCCTTGTACCAGGCGTCGATGGCGTGGACGCCGAGCAGGCTTTCGACGCGGGCGTTGAGGCCTTCCACGCCGAAGACGCCGCGGCGTTCGGCGGCGAGGAGGCGGAACCGGTTGAAACGGTCCAGGGCTTCCTGCGGGGAGCTTGCTTCCAGGACCGGGCGGAAGTGTTGCTCGGTGACTTCCGTGAGTACATCAACCAGGTGCTTTTCACTGGTGAGCGGACGCCATTTCAGTTTCTCGCCATCGGCCGCATCGAGAGCGGCCTTGGTATCGCCGGCTATGACGGCGTCGGCGAAGTGGCCGATGGGACCTTCGCCGAAACGGTAGTTGCGCTTGAGGAGGGCAATGCTGGCGCTGATGGGGGATATGGCGCCTTCCGCTTTGGGCACTTCCGCACCCAGGACGATTTCGAGGCGCTTTGCTTCGGCCGCGGGGAAGCCGTTCGCCACGCTGCAGATGTCGCCGAGGACGGCACCCGCCTCGACCGAGGCCAACTGGTCGCGGTCGCCGACGAGGACGAGGCGCGCTTCCGGCCCCAGGGCGTCGATCAGGCGGGCCATCAGGCCCAGGTCGACCATCGAGGCCTCGTCCACCACGACCAGGTCGCGGGGCAAGGGTTTTGCGGCGTCGTGCCTGACCGTCTGGCGGGCCGGATTGTAGCCGAGCAGGCGGTGGAGGGGTTGCGGTTCCTCGGGCAGGCGCTCGCGTACTTCTGCGGAAACCTTTTCGCTGGCGATGACTTCGGCCAGGCGACCGGCGGCCTTGCCGGTGGGCGCGGCGAGTGCCACCTTCAACTCCGGATCGAGCTGCTGGGCCAGGGCAATGAGGCGAAGCACGGTGGTGGTCTTGCCCGTACCGGGACCGCCGGAGACGATCGCGAGGCGGCGGGTGACGCCGAGGACGGCGGCCAGCGCCTGGCGGTCGAGTTCGCCTTCTATCATGCCGGGAAAGAGTTTGCGCAGGTGCTTGCCGAGTTTGGCGTCATCGACATCCGGCACGGGCTGTGCCAGGCGCCGGAGGGCATCGGCGACGCGGGTCTCGTAATGCCAGTAGCGGTGCAGGTAAAGGCGGTTGCCGTCGAGGACCAACGGGGCGCGTTCGCCCGGGGTGGCGACCGTCTTGCCCTTGCCCAGCGTCTTCGCCCAATTGGCGGGCGGCTTGATGCCTTGCGTGCGCAGCAACTCGGCGGCGGTGTCGAGATCGAGGCAGACGTGGCCCTTGCCGACTTCGGCCGAGGCCAGCGCGGCAGCCAGGCCGACGGCATCGTCGTCCCGCCCGGCGATCCAGGCGCCGAACGCCCGGTCGAGCTCGTCGATCACTCCGGCTTCGCGAAGCTTGGAGAGTTGCTCGTTCACATCAAACCACCCCCGCCGTCCCGACGGCCCAACAAATCGCGGCTGAAGCCGCTCGCACAAAACACCCTCCCCTTTGCTCGCACAGCGAGGAAGGGGGGCAGGAGGGGGTTCCAACAAACATTCGCGGCGGGGACCGCCGCTCCCACCCCTCCGTCATTCCGGCGAAGGCCGGAATCCAGTCCGACAAATCGCGGGCATGGCCCGCTCCTACACTTCCCGGGTGTGCCGTTCGTCCGCGCCGAGAAGCGCAGCCCGCAACGGGGGAACAGGGAGGAGTGTTTAAGGCCGGGGCGATATATCGCGCAGGCCGAGTTGCCGACCGGCCCGTTGCGGGCGAGCATCCCAGGGAAGGCCCAAGGCCACAGGCCTTGGGTCCGCGAGCGCCCGGCACGATGCTTTTGGTGACTTTGGGCGAAACAAAAGTCACCCCGCCGGGAGGGCGAAAATACGATGGCCGGCGGAACGCCGGCGCTCCTTTCGCGGCCGGGACGTCCGCTCCTACAACGGTGCACGGCACGGCTAGACATCCTTGCCTCTCAACAACGCATCGAGGCGCTGGATCTCGGCGTAGTCGGGCCGCGTGTGCCACACAGCGCGCGGGACCGGGGCATCGGGCGCCATGCCTCGCAGGAACAGGTACATCACGCCGCCGAAGTGTTTTTCGTAGTCGTAGTCAGGGTTGCGCGTCGCCAGGTAGCCGTGCAGCGCCACCGTGTAGATAAGGTACTGGAGGTCATAGCGGTGCTCGGCCATGGCGCGGTCGAGGGCAGTCGGCGTGTAAGCGCCTGCGTCGCTGCCCAGGCGGTTGGACTTGTAATCGACGATCCAGTAACGGCCGTCGCGCTCGAAGATCAGGTCGATGTAGCCTTTCATCTGGCCCGCAACGTCATGGAAGCGGAGCGCCGGGCGCGGGCCGTGCGGCGCGAACTTCGATACCACGGCATCGAGCCTTTCTGCGTCGAGCCGCTCGATCGGGAAGTAGAACTCCATTTCGTCGCGGCGCTGCGGACGCAAGATGTCGGCGAGCGCGCAGCCCGCCGGGTCGAGCGGCGTAACGAGCAGGTCCGCCAGCCATGGCACAAGCGTGTCGGCCCAGTCGCCGAAACCGTAGTCCTTGCATAGGTCACGTACCGCTTTTTCCTGTTCAGCGGCGTCGCCTTCGAAATCGATCGTCTCCAGCAGCGCGTGCAGGAACGTGCCGCTCGCCGCGCCCGCCGGGAAGGCATGGATGCCGGCGGCGGTCTCGACGACCGGCGCGGCCTGCACAGCCTCGTCCCAATCGGGGCGCTCCGCCATCGCCCCGCCCGCATTGGCAGCGAGCAGGCTGTAGCTTGCGATGTGGAAACGCTGGCGCAGGCGGTCGGCATGCGCGAACTCGCGCGCCTCGCCGTGCGGGCGCCCGCCCGCCGCCTTGAGGGCACGTTGTGCTTGGCGGGGCTTGCGGAAATGCATGGCGCCATCCGGCGCCTTCCCGCACCAACCCTTCAGCGCCTCCTCGAGGTCGAGCGGATTCCCGACGCCGAGCAGGCCGGCCAGCGCGCTATGCTCGGCGTACTTCGCCGGCGTGGCCAGCAAATAGCAGCCATGCGCGGCGCGGGTGAGTGCCACGTAGGCCAGGCGCACCTGCTCCGCACGGTGTTCCTCGAGCGCTCCCCGCTTGTGCACGTCCAGCTCTTCCGAGCCCAGGTCGAGAACGGGCTCCAGATCGGCGTCATGCGCCAGCACCGCCGGGTTGCCGCCGTTGCTTGCGGGTTTCTTCGCGCTCCACAGGAACGGCAGGAACACCACGGGATACTCCAGGCCCTTGGCCTTGTGCACGGTGACGATGCGCACCAGTTCGTCGTCGCTTTCCAGCCGCAGCTCGCGGCTCTCGTCGCCGCGGTGGACCTCGGCGCGCTCGCGGGCGAGCCAAGCCATGAGCGATTCGACGCCCGGACGGTGCGCAGCATGCGTCTCGGCCAACTCGGCGAGGTGACGCAGGTTGG
>JBJKSR010000274.1:0-2672 GCA_046703965.1 Gammaproteobacteria bacterium
GGGGCGAGGACAACGTGAAGGTCACGCGTACCCGCGACCTCATGCTCGCCGAGGCCGTCCTGCGTGCACGGGTGATAAAATCGTGAGCCATGGATAAAACAGAAGAAGTTTCCGAAGAGCACGAAGAATCTCCGCGCGAAGGAGATAGACACAACGATACAGTCGAGCGTCCGCGTGAAATCGGCGGGCCGCGCGGTCCCGAGCCGACCCGTTACGGCGATTGGGAGCGCAAGGGCCGCTGTGTGGATTTTTGACCGCCCCGCGGGCGCGGAACATTACTACTGAGGAGTAGCCGCATGTCTTCGAACTCCATGCCAACTTCCCCCCATCTCGGCGTCTACCGCTGGCAGATCACCATGACGCTGTCGATCCTGCATCGGCTCTCCGGGGTCGTCCTGGTGAGCGGAGCCCTGGGCCTGGTCTACTGGCTGGTAGCGCTCGCGCTGGGACCCGAGGCCTATGCGCAGGCCGGCTGGTTCTTCCGTTCCTGGATCGGACAGGCGCTGCTCTGCGCATGGAGCCTGGCGTTCTTCTTTCATCTCTGCAACGGCATCCGTCACCTGAGCTGGGACGCCGGATTAGGGTTCGACAAGCGGGCCTTCCGCGCCAGCGGCTGGACGGTCGTGGCGTGCGCACTGGTGCTGACCGGATTTGCCTGGGCCTTCGGCTGGATACTGGCGGCGGGAGGTGCGGCATGAGCGACCTGCGTACGCCGCTGGCCGGGGCCCGCGGCCTCGGTTCGGGGCGCAATGGCACCCGACACTGGTTCGCGCAGCGTCTCACGGCGCTCGCTCTTATTCCCCTCGGCCTGGCGGCCGTGGTGCTGTTCTTTTGGATTATGCACTTGGGCTATGCACGGGCCGCCGCGGTTCTGCGCGAGCCCTGGGTGCTGCTGTTCGTCGTCCTGCTGGTCGGGGTCGTGTTCTGGCACGGCTTCCTCGGGCTGAAAGTCGTGATCGAGGATTACGTGCCGCAGCCGGGGCGCGCGTTCGCGCTGATTACCGCGGTCCGCTTCGTTGCCGTGGCGCTGGCATTGCTCGGCATCATTTCGGCAGCACTCGTAGCCTTCGGGAGTTTTTGAACATGACGGACAAGACACGCCGCCAGGGCGACTACGACATCATCGACCACACTTATGACGCCGTGGTCGTCGGCGCGGGCGGCTCCGGCCTGCGCGCAACGCTCGGCCTGGCCGAGGCCGGGCTCAAGACCGCGTGCGTGACCAAGGTGTTCCCCACCCGCAGCCATACGGTCGCAGCGCAGGGCGGGATCGCCGCCTCGCTCGGCAACATGGGCGAGGACCACTGGTCGTGGCATATGTACGACACGGTCAAGGGCGGCGACTACCTCTCCGACCAGGATGCCGTCGAGTATTTGTGCCGCGAGGCACCCGCGGCGGTCGTCGAACTCGAACACTGGGGCGTTCCCTTCTCGCGCACCGAGGAAGGCAAGATCTACCAGCGCCCGTTCGGCGGCATGACGACGAATTTCGGCGAAGGCACGGCGCAACGGACCTGCGCGGCCGCCGACCGGACCGGGCATGCCATGCTGCACACGTTGTACCAGCAGTCTCTCAAGCACAAGGCCGAGTTCTTCATCGAGTGCTTCGCGCTTGACCTGTTGATGGAAGACGGCGTTTGCCGCGGTCTGCTCGCCTGGGACCTGATGACGGGCAAGCTGCACCGTTTCGCCGCTCAGCAGGTCATTCTTGCCACCGGCGGCTACGGGCGGGTGTATTTCTCCTGCACCTCGGCGCATACCTGCACCGGCGACGGCGGCGGCATGGTGCTGCGCGCCGGGTTGCCGCTGCAGGACATGGAGTTCGTGCAGTTCCATCCCACGGGGATCTACGGGGCCGGCTGTCTGATTACCGAGGGTTCGCGAGGTGAGGGCGGTTATCTCACGAACAGCGACGGCGAGCGCTTCATGGAGCGCTACGCTCCGCACGCCAAGGATCTGGCCTCGCGCGACGTGGTCTCGCGCGCCATGACCATCGAGATCCGCGAAGGCCGGGGGGTGGGGGAGGAGAAGGACCACATCCACCTGCATCTGGAGCATCTTGGCACCGATGTGCTGCACGAGCGCCTTCCCGGGATTTCCGAGACCGCGCGCATCTTCGCCGGCGTGGACGTGAGCAAGGAGCCCATACCCGTGCTCCCCACCGTGCATTACTGCATGGGCGGGATCCCCACCAACCACAGCGGCGAGGTAGTCACCCTGAAAGACGGCGACCCGGACAGCGTGATCCCCGGCCTGATGGCGATCGGCGAGGCGGCCTGCGTATCGGTACATGGCGCCAACCGCCTGGGATCGAACTCGCTGATAGACCTGGTGGTCTTCGGGCGCTCCGCGGCCGAGCATTGCGCGCGCACGCTCAAGCCGGGACAGACTCCGGCGCTCAAGGCGGACGCGCACGAGGCCTCGCTGGACCGCTTCGACCGCATCCGCCATGCCGGCGGCAGCACGCCGACAGCCGAGATCCGCAATCGGATGCAGCGCACCATGCAGCGCGACGCAGCGGTGTTCCGCGACGGGCCGACTCTCGAAGAGGGCAAGAAGAACATCAAGGACGTGGCGGCGGTGCTCGACGATCTGTCCGTCAGCGATCGCTCGCTGATCTGGAACTCCGACCTGGCGGAAACGCTGGAGTTGACCAACATGCTGCCGCAGGC
>JBJKSR010000275.1:0-3023 GCA_046703965.1 Gammaproteobacteria bacterium
TGCTGGAATTGTGGGGCCGCGCCCGGGCTTACCTGGGCAAGTTGCAGTCGCGTGTCCCGGATCCGGAAACGGCCCTGCTGCTCGGCGAAATCGCCGAACGCGAGGGCCGGGAAGCCGAAGCGCGCACCGCCTACCGCGAGGGACTGGAGTCGGCCGCACGCCCGGCGGCGTCGGATGAAGGCCGGGGCTGAGGCGAGCGATACCATTGCCGCCGTAGCGACCGCTCCCGGCCGCGGCGGCATCGGCGTCGTCCGTATTTCCGGTCCCGCCGCCCGCGAGATCGCCGGGGCGATTGCACCGCCACTGCCGGAACCGCGGTTGGCGGCGCTGAGGGATCTCCTCGATCGCCGCGGCGAGGTCGTCGACCGCGGACTGGCGCTCTACTTCCCGGGGCCCGCCTCGTTTACCGGCGAGGACGTCATCGAGTTGCAGGCCCACGGCGCTCCGATGGTGCTGGACGCGCTGCTGGATGCGGCGCTCGCCGCGGGAGCAAGGGCCGCCCGGCCGGGAGAATTCACCGAGCGCGCGTTCCTCAACGGGCGCATCGACCTTGCCCAGGCCGAGGCCGTGGCTGACCTGATCGAGGCCGGCTCGAGGGCGTCGGCGAGGGCGGCTTTCGCCTCGCTCAGCGGGCGCTTTTCCGAGCGTGTCGATGCACTTGCCGAACGGCTCACGCGGTTGCGGGTAGCGTGCGAGGCGCGGCTCGACTTCGCCGAGGAGGATATTGCCGCGTTGCCCGCAACCTTTCCCGGGAGCCTTGCCGAACTGGCCCGCGACATCGAAGACCTGATCGCGAGCGCAGGCGAAGGCCAGCGGCTGACGGAAGGCTATGTCTGCGTGCTTAGCGGCGCGCCCAACGTCGGCAAGTCCTCGCTGATGAACGCCCTGGCCGGCACCGAGCGGGCGATCGTCACCGAGATGCCGGGCACGACGCGCGACTTCGTCGAGGTCGACGTGATATTGGACGGCGTGCCCGTGCGCCTGGTCGACACGGCCGGCCTGCGCGAGAGCGTCGATCCGGTCGAGAGCGAGGGCGTGCGCCGCGCGCGCCAGCGCGCCGCGGAGGCGGATCTGGTGATCGCCGTCGTCACGGCAGATACGCCCCTGGCCGAGGTGGACAACGCCGCGCGCCTGGTGGTGCTCAACAAGGTCGACCTGGGCGGACCGGCACCCGGGCCCTGCGCGTACCGTGGGCAGCCCGCGCTGGCGCTCTCGGCCCTGACCGGCGCGGGTATCGATGCGCTGGTCGGCGAGTTGGGCCGGCGTGCGCGGGGGGGGCGCGACGTCTCGTGCGCACGCTTCTCCGCCCGGCGGCGGCACGTCGACGCCTTGCGGCGCGCCGCGGAGGCACTCGCCCGCGCCGCGCGCATGATCGAGTCGGGCCCGGAACTGGTGGCCGAGGAACTCGCCTGCGCCCAGCAGGCGCTCGGCGAGATTACCGGGAAGGTGCATACCGAAGACCTGCTGGGCGCCATCTTTTCCACCTTCTGCATCGGGAAGTGACGGCGTTGACCGCCTGACGGGTTGACGAGAAGCTATATTTCCATAATAATGGAATTATGGAAATATCCCAGAGTGCAGAAATACTGGCGGCGCTGGCACAGACGACGCGGCTGGCCGTGTTTCGCCTGCTGGTGCAGCAAGGGCCCGAAGGCCTGCCGGCCGGTGAGATCGGCGAACGGCTGGATCTGGCGCCCGCAACCCTGTCGTTTCATCTCAATACCCTGCGCCACGCGGGGCTGGTCGAACCGAGAAGGGAGGGCCGCCAGGTGTTCTACAGCGCCTGCTATGACGCCATCAGCGAATTGATGGGGTTCCTCATGGAGAATTGTTGCCAGGGACATCCCCAGGCTTGCGCTTTCCTGGATGCGCCCTCGGCGCGATGCGCCGGGGCGCCCGCTTCGCGTCGACAGGGGCATTGAAGGTGGAAGCGTCGCGCACAAACGAAACGAAAACTTGGAACGTGCTGTTCCTGTGCACGGGCAATTCCGCGCGCAGCATCATGGGAGAAGCCTTGCTCAATCTCCACGGACACGGCCGCTTCCGCGCCTTCAGCGCGGGCAGCCACCCGGCCGGCGCGGTCAACCCGCTCACGCTGAAAGTGCTCGAGGACGCCGGGCTGCCGACGGCCGCGCTGCGCAGCAAGTCCTGGGAAGAGTTCAGCGGTCCCGGAGCACCGGAGATCGATTTCGTTTTCACCGTGTGCGACAAGGCCGCGGCGGAAACCTGCCCGATCTGGCCCGGCAAACCGGTCACCGCCCACTGGGGGATTGCAGATCCGGCCGCGGCCGAGGGCGACGACGAGGCCCGGTTGCGTGCCTTTCGCAACGCCTTGCACCAGATGGGCAACCGCGTCCGGCTGTTCCTCGACCTGCCCGTCGAGCGCCTGGCGCGGGAGACGCTGCGCACCGAGCTGGACCGGATCGGCGGCCGGGACGGGTCGTGAACGAGCCTGCCCCGGCTGCGCCCGCAATGCAGGGCATCGGAGGACGGTTGCCCTTCCTCGATCGTTTCCTGACCGTGTGGATCTTCCTCGCCATGGCGCTCGGCGTGGTGCTGGCCTTCGTCCTACCGCAATTCCCGCGGGTCATCGGGCGGCTGAGCGTCGGTACCACGTCGATTCCGATCGCGCTCGGGCTGATCCTGATGATGTATCCGCCGCTGGCCCGGGTACGCTACGAGGAATTGCCGAAGATATTCCGCCGCCCGCGCCTGCTCGCATTGTCCCTTGTACAGAACTGGGTCATCGGTCCGGTACTCATGACCGGCCTGGCCTTGCTCCTGCTGCCGGACCGGCCCGCGTTGATGTACGGGGTGATCCTGATCGGCCTGGCCCGCTGCATCGCCATGGTGATCGTGTGGAACGACCTGGCGCGGGGCGATCCGGAATTCACCGCCGGCCTGGTGGCGCTCAATTCCCTGTTCCAGGTCTTCTTCTATTCGCTCTATGCCTGGCTGTTCGCCGCGCTTTTGCCGCGCTGGCTTGGCTTTGCCGGCGCCGGCGTGAACATCGGCATCGGCTC
>JBJKSR010000276.1:0-3042 GCA_046703965.1 Gammaproteobacteria bacterium
CCGCCCAGCCCGGGGAATAGACCGTTCCCTCCGCGTTGAAGCCACGGCAATTGCTGCTGACCACATGAACCCAGCGCAGAAACAGTACCGCCGTCACGAAGTAGAGAACCAGGTTCAGCGTGTTGAACGCCCCATCCGCGTATTGCAGGTGCCTGAACAGGCGCTCATTGATCGGCACCCGATGGAGGGCGGCCACCGTAAGGATGTAAGGCACCGTACTTATGACCGCTATCGTCAACGAGACGTACAGCACCCATTTAAGAGCCCTGGTGATCGGCGTCGGATCTATCGTGTATTGACAGGTGGCGACCTTGTCGTATCGTTCCTTCGATTCCATCTTCTCTCCCTGATTGGTATCGTGACTTCGCCCGTGGGCACGAAATCCGCCCCCACTGCGACCCCGCTCGAATTAAACCACAAATCGCTCACATCGGGTGAACGTAGCAGGCGCTACCCTTCCTGGCGTAGATTCTGAGTGCTTTTCGCGCCTGCATGCTGTCCTCGCTCTTCGCCTTGAAAAACCAGTAGAACGCAAGTTGACAGTCCTTCCGAACGCCTTTGCCAAGCGCGTACAGATACCCGAGGGCCGTAGCCGCTTCGGGGTTCCCCTGCTGCGCCGCCTTGCGGTACCAGTGCGCGGCCAGCGCCGGATCCCGAGGCACGGCTTTGCCTCCTTGATAAAGCATTCCGAGCACCCACTCTCCGATCACGTTCCCCTGCGTGGCCGATTTACGAATCCACCCGACCCCCTTGGCGACGTTCAGCGTCGCCAGGCCCCCCGGCAGATATTGGATTCCGAGCAATGCCTCCGCAGAGGCGTTACCCTGCTCGGCCGACTTGCGCATCCATTTCACCGCCATTGCAGGATCCTTCTTCACACCCACCCCATTGGCGTAGTAGTTCGAGAGCCGCAGTTGTGCCGAAGCACTGCCAGCCGCCGCCGCCTTCTGCACGACTTTGATCTGTCCCCGCCCCACATGCCGGAAAATGTTGAAGGCAATCTCCTGGCATACATCAGGGGTGGCTATCGCTTTCCCGTTCTTCTTCCGCGGAGTAAACCGCCATTTCCGTATCGTCGCGACGGCTGCGGCACCCAGCAGCGTGCGCGCCTCCGCCACCCGCGCCGTGGCACTTGCCGGCGCGACCGTACTGGCCGGCGCCGCCAGCGAATGGTAGCCCACCCGCCGAATATCGGTCACCGTCCCCTGCGCCGTGACCGTGAAGCACACCCTCACGGTGCCCTCGTAGCCCCTGTACTGCGCTCCCGGCGGGTAACGGGGTTTCACTCGCACCACCGGACGCAACGGGCCGTAGCCGGCCGTCGCGGCAGCCGGCGCCCGCGACAGGTGCGCCGTGCCATCGGCCCAGGCAAGCCTCGGTGTTCCAAAGACGACAACGGCACAAGCCAACGCAAGCGTCACACCGCAAGAGCTGACGGCACTCGCCTTGAACTTGTCGATCATCGCACTTACTCGCCGAGCGGGAACTTCACCCACTGATAGACGTCGCACATCCGCCGCCGGGGGCGTGCGAACCGCCAGCCACCGACGGTCTGAAGCGCCGCCTTGTCGAAATAGTCCGGTGGATCGGCCTGAACCACGCTCGGCTGGCTGACTTTACCGTCCTTGTCGATGCACATCCGAAGCTCCACCTTCGCCACCTTCGGCAACGGCGTACCCGCCGGTATCTGCAACGAAATCCGGATCGGCTTTTGCTCCTTGAGCTTCGGCACGGGAGAGGTGCCCTTGAGGTTATTGAACGTCATATTCCCGAGCCGGCCGACTTTCCCCTCGCTCCCGCTGGAGAATTTCGCCCACACCATCAGCCCGCAGGACTCTACCGCCGAGCCGTGGATCTTGCGCACGGTAAACCCCGTCGCGGCCAACGCCCGCAGGGCCGCCTCGTCATACACCCCGTGCGGCGAGGATCTCACTATCATTGCATCCGCCACACGCCCCTGATTGTCGATGCAGAAGCGCATCCGCACCTTTCCCGGGCGGGCACCCGCCGGCAGGCTGTCCGCGGCAATCTGCACCACCGGATTGGGCTCGATTCCTCCATCCTCGTCCCAGGCCGGCTGCGGCGCGGCCGCCGTGGCGCTGGCGATGATCTCCACGCCGTGCATAGGCGGCTGACTGCACAACCAGCGCAGCGTCGCCTGTTCGTCGGCGACGTGTTCCGTGTGGTGGCTCATGATATGGCTGCCGAGAACGCTGTTTCGCTGCTGTTGGCTTTCCTCGTATTGCACCTCGTCGCTGATGACCATGAACACGTCGTTCACCGCGACCGGCTTGCCGTCGACGAAATGCGGATGGAACACCCACTTCCCCATGGCGGCCTGCCCGGCCCGTGCATACTGCGTTGCGCTTCGGGGAAAGCGGGCCCATATCCTCACGTTCTTGGCCCGGCCGTGCGCGTTGACGGTCATCACATAGGTCGCGCACAACTGCTCCCCCACATGAAGCGCGCCCGGCGGCAGATTCACCGGAACCGTCACGATGGGATAGACATCACCGCTGCTCTCGTTCGGAAGGAACTTCATGCTCCCCGAATCCGCAAGGCATGTCGTCGACACAGCCGCGACCAGAACACCCACAGCACCGAGTATGATCGTCCGTGGCATTTTTATTCCCTCGCTCCCGGTACTTGAAAAACCTTTTAGCACCTCGCGGCGATCATTGCAAACCGACGCGCTTCTTCGGCTTAAACCATCAATTCTCGCGACAAAATGAGGTGTTTAAGCTGGATTTTGGATCATATACGGCGCTAATCTCTTTTCTATTCAGCCGCTTAGGCAGGTCCGACCCCGCATAGCCCCCATCCCAACACGTCAAAGGATATCTCGACATTCCGTCAATTCAGGCAACACTTCTTGTACTTTTTTCCACTGCCGCACGGGCAGGGATCGTTCCGTCCCACGCGGGGGCCATCACGGTGGACGGTGTGCGACTGCGGCGCAACATCCGCACGCTGCGCCAACCAATATTGGTGAATATTGCGAACGCTTGTCACAATGGAGTCCTGCAGCTCACGGACTTGGCC
>JBJKSR010000277.1:0-8903 GCA_046703965.1 Gammaproteobacteria bacterium
TAGGCACTGTCGCCGTATTGGCCGATCATGTAGTCGCGGACCATTTCCGCCATGTAGGGGGCGGAAATGGTGACCTGCGGCCCGTGGGGTCTGGCGGTGACGGGCGCCGCCATGGCGCGTTGGTAGGCCGCCTGGTTGATGTAGCCCAGGTCGTGCATGCGGCCCAGCACGTAGCTCCGCCGCTCCAGGGCGCGCTTCGGGTCGGCGAGAGGATTGAAGGCGGAGGGGGCCTTGGGCAGCCCCGCGATCATGGCCATCTGGGCCAGGTTCAGCTGCCATACCGTCTTGCCGTAGTAAAGCTCGGCCGCGGCGCCGACGCCGTAGGCGTGGTTGCCGAGGTAGATCTTGTTCAGATACAGGCGCAGGATGTCCTCCTTGGACAGCTCGTGCTCGATCCGCTGGGCGAGGAAGACTTCGCGGATTTTGCGGATATAGAGCTTCTTGCGCGTCAGGAAGAAGTTCCGGGCCACCTGCATCGTGATGGTGCTCGCTCCCTGCGATTTGCGTCCGGTTTCCACCAGGTTGATGGCTGCCCGCAGCATGCTGCGGGGATCGACGCCGGAATGCTCGAAGAAACGGTCGTCCTCGGCGGAAATGAAGGCTTCGGTCAGCAGCGGCGGGATCTGGTCGTAATCGAGCGGGATGCGGTACTTGGAGCCGAATACCGCCATCAGCTTGCCGTCGCGGGTATAGACCCGCAGCGGTACCTGCAGATGGATGTCCTTGAGGACCGCTACCGAGGGCAGGCTGGGGACCACGTACAGGTAGGTTCCGATGAACGCGAGAAGCCCGGCCAGGGCCAGAATGGCCACTCCGACCAACGAATATCGCGCAATTCGGCGGCGTCGAGTCATCGGACAATTCCTACACTATTAGTCGATTTTTGCATAACTTGCATTGACATCTTCATCCAATGCCTTATAGTTGAGCACAGGTCCCCGAGGGGTTGGGGCCTCCACGTAGGGTGGGGCCGCGGAAAAAATCGGATTATGGCACGTAAACAACGAAGCAAACCCGTGCTTGGCCTGGACATCAGCACCTCTTCGGTGAAGGTGGTCGAACTGGCCAAGTCGGGTACATCGTATCGTGCGCAGACCTACGCGGTCGAGCCGATGCCTGCGAATGCGATTGCCGACAAGGTCATCCTCAATATCGAGGACGTGGGCGAGGCCGTGCGCCGCGCCTACAAGCGCTCGCGCAGCCGCCTGAAGGACGCCGCGGTGGCTATCGGCGGCGCTACTGTGATCACCAAGACCGTCCAGATCCCGGACGGGCTGAGCGATCACGAACAGGAAGAGCAGATCGAACTGCTTCTCCCCCGGATCATTCCGTTCGCCGTGGACGACGTCGCCTACGACTTCGAGGTGATCGGACCCTCCGAAGCGGACCAGAACAGCCTCGACGTGCTGCTGGTCGCGACCCGCCGCGACAACGTCGAACATCGCCAGGCCGTGCTCGAGCTGGCGGGGCTGCGCGCCCACATCGTGGATTGCGAGGTTTTCGCGCTCGAGAATGCGTACAAGCTGCTTGATACCGCGGATACCGAGGAAACTGAGGATACGGAAGGTATGATCGCGCTGGTCGATTTCGGTTCCGCGACGACCGCCTTCAGCGTCTTCGACAAGGGGCGCATCATCTACACGCGGGACCAGGCTTTCGGCGGGCGCCAGCTGACCGACGAGATCATGCACCGCTACAACCTCTCCTACGAGGACGCGGGGCGGGCGAAGCGCCGCGGGGGATTGCCCGACACCTACCAGGAAGAGGTGTTGTACCCGTTCATCAACGACATGGCTCAGCAGGTGAGCCGCGCGCTGCAATTCTTCTACGCCGCGACCACCGAGCATGCCAAGGTGGCGAAAGTCTTCATCTGCGGAGGTTGCGCCTCGATTCCCGAGGCGGCGGAACGCATCGGCGAGCACCTGGGCACGCCGACACGGGTTGCCAATCCATTTGCCTCGCTCAAGCTGACCGGACGGGCCCAGGCGCAGGGCATCGAACAGGATGCGCCGGGCCTGATGGTGGCTTGCGGCCTGGCGATGAGGAGTTTCGACTGATGGCTCGCGTGAATCTGCTGCCGTGGCGCGACTGGGAGCGCCGCCGTCGGCGCCAGCGCTTCGTGCTCTCGCTGGTGCTGTCCCTGGTCGTGGGCATTCTCGTCGTGGTCTGGGCGACCTTCATGGTGGGCGGTGCGATGAGCGTGCAGCAGGGACGCAATGATTTCCTGCGCGGGGAGGTCGCGCAGCTCGATCGCAAGATCAAGGCCATCCAGCAATTGAAGAAGACGCGCGCCTCGCTGCTCAACCGCATGAAGGTGATCGAACAGCTCGAGCAGAGCCGCCCCCTGGTCGTGCACCTTTTCGATCAGCTGACGCGGACCGTTCCGGACAGCGTATACATCACATCGGTGAGCAACCGCGACGGCGCCCTGTCGATCGACGGCGTGGCGCAGTCTCCGTCGGGCGTGTCCACCTACATGCAGAACATCGCCCAGTCGCCGTGGCTGGGTGATCCCAGCCTCAAGGTCGTGCGCACGCATCGCGAGGGCAAGGTGGAACGTAGCGATTTCACGGTTACGACCAAGCTCGAGCAGCCACCCGAGGAGAAAAACGGCAGTCAGGGGAAAGGCAAATGAACCTGGAAGACCTGAACAACCTGGACCTGCGCGATATCGACTTTTCGCGGGCGGGCGAATGGCCACTGCCGGGCAGGATCGCCGTCATGGCGCTGATCGTGGTGCTCGTGGTGGCCATCGGCTATTTCCTGGTGATCCGCGGCAAGCTCACCGACCTGCACTATGCCCAGCAGACGGAAGTCTCGCTCAAGCATAAATTCGAGCAGAAGCAGCACCTGGCGGCGAACCTGGACGCCTACAAGCAGCAGCTCCAGCAGATGCACGAGGATTTCGGCGCCTTGTTGCGCCAGTTGCCCAGCAAGACCGAGATCGAGGCCCTGCTGCGCGACGTCTCGCAGACGGCGCAGCAGGATGGCCTGGCGCAGCAACTGTTCCGGCCGGGTTCCGAGCAGCGCAAGGGCTTCTACGCGGAGAAGCCGATCGCCATGGACTACCAGGGCAGTTATCAGCAGATAGCCAAGTTCGTCAGCGACGTCTCTTCGCTGCCCCGAATCGTGACCCTGAAGAACTTCAAGCTGCATCCGGTCAAGAGCGGGAACGGAAGCGAACTCAATTTCTCCGTCACCGCCTATACCTACAGGTACCTGAGCGCCGACGAGGCACTCGCGCGCAAGGGCAAGCGCAGGGGGCGGCGCCGATGAGTACCCGAATGTCCCGCATGGTCCTGCTGTGTGCCGCGTTGGCGCTGGCTCTGCCTTTGGCGGGCTGCGGCGGCAACCAGTCGGACCTGCATGTCTGGGTGGCGCGGGTAAAGGCCCGTCATGGCGGCCATATTCCCCCGGTACCCAAACCGCAGCCCTACCAGGCCTATACCTACCAGGCGGGGGGCATGCGCTCGCCGTTCCTGCCCGTCAGCAAGCCGGGCAGCGGCGTCAGCCCGAATCTCCATCGCAAGAAGCAGTTCCTCGAACAGTTCCCGCTGGATTCGCTGCAGCTCGTGGGCGAAATCACCGTCTCGGGCACCACCTATGGACTGATCCAGGACCCGCAGGGGCTGGTGCACCGCGTCACGGTGGGCAATTACATGGGGCAGAACAACGGAAAGATCACGGCAATATTGCCGACCGAAATCAGGTTGACTGAAATTGTGCCGAGCGGCAATGGCGGTTGGGTCAAGCGCCCGGCCTCGCTCTCGCTCGCGCAGAAGTCTGGAGGCTAAAAATGAGACAGCATGTATTCAATGGCTTGATTGCCGTGCTGGCCGCCACAGCGCTGATCGGCTTCATGCCGACGACGGCCCGTGCCGACCAGGGCCAGGGTCGTGCGCTCACTTCGATCAAGACGGTGTCCCTGCAGGGCGGGCGGGTCGAGGTCGAATTGACGCTCAGCCAGGCGGCGCCAAAGCCCCTGTCGTTCAGCGTCAACCAGCCCGCCATGATCGTGCTCGATCTGCCGGGTACGGGCGTCAGCCTCGCGGAAACCGAGAAGAAGGTCGACGTGGGCGACCTGACCAGCGTCCAGGTGGCCTCCACCAGCAACCGGACCCGCGTCGTGCTCAACCTGGATGCGATGAAGCCCTACCAGACCCGGGTCGAGGGCCAGCATGTCTTCATCACGCTGGGCGCAGAGACCGGCGCGGTCGCCTCCAACCGGCCGGGCAGGGTGTCGGAGCGGACCTTCGGGCCCCGATCGGGCACCAGCGGTCCCTCCGCGAACGCCCAATCGGCATCGGTGGCCAAGGAGCTGACGAAGATCAATTTCCATCGCATGCCGGATGGCGGGGGCCGGGTCGAGATCGGGCTGCCGGCGCCTGGTATCAGTGGCAGCGTCAACCAGGTGGGGAATCGCATCACGGTGACCTTCCCGGGCGTGACGGTGCCCAAGAGACTGCAGCAGAAGCTCGGGGTCGGCGATTTCGCCACGCCGGTTTCAACGATTACCACCCGTAACACCTCGAACGGGGCCGAGGTCGTCATCAAGGGCTCGGGTAATTTCGACCAGATGGCCTTCCAGGCCAACAAGACGTTTGCCGTCGAGCTCAAGCCCGTCACGCTGGCGCAGCAGGCCGCGGGGCCGAAGCACTACACGGGCAAGAAGCTGACTCTCAACTTCCAGAATATTCCGGTGCGCTCGGTGCTGCAGATACTTGCCGAGTTCACGGGCAAGAACATCGTGGTATCGGGCGACGTCAACGGCAATATCACGCTGCGCTTGCACGACGTGCCCTGGGACGAGGCGCTCGACATCATCCTCAAGACCCAGGGCCTGGCGATGCGCCAGAGCAACGACGTTATGATGATCGCGCCGGCGGCGGTGTTCGCGCGCCAGGAGCAGAACCAGCTGCAGGCGCAGAACCAGATCCAGAAACTGGTGCCCCTGCAGACGGCCTACATTCAGGTCAACTATGCCAAGGCCGCGGCCCTCGCGAGCCTGATCAAGTCGCAGAAGACCTCGCTGCTTTCAGATCGGGGCTCGATCACCACCGACCCCCGCACCAACACGCTGATCGTGCAGGATACCGACTCGCATATCAGTCAGGTGAGGAAGCTGGTGCACGTGCTCGACGTGCCGGTGAAGCAGGTCCTGATCGAGTCGCGCATCGTGATCGCGAACGACAACTTCCAGCGCTCGTTGGGCGCCCGTTTCGGCGTCACCGGCGTCGTGACCGGGCCGAACAGCTCGGTCGTGACCACGGGCGACCTCAATGGTGCCAACCAGATGCTGAGCGGACAGTCGGCCGGATCGGCCGGTCCCTATCCGGTCCCCAGCAACATCAACGACATGCTCAATGTCAACATGCCGGCCTCGCCGGCGCAGGCCGGCGGTTCCGTCGGCCAGATCGCCGTGGCCATCCTGAACAGTAACTTCCAGGTGGGCCTTGAACTGTCGGCCCTGCAGGCCGAGGGCAAGGGCGAGGTCGTTTCCAGCCCGCACGTCATCACGGCCAACCAGGAGCAGGCGCACATCGAGCAGGGCGTACAGATTCCGTATCAGAACGCGGCATCGAGCGGTGCCACCACGGTGCAGTTCAAGAAGGCCGTGCTCAGCCTCGACGTGACGCCGCAGATTACGCCCGACAACCGGGTGCTCATGAGCATCGACGTGCACAAGGATTCGGTCGGACAGACCGTCGCGACGGCCAACGGTGGATCGGTGCCGAGCATCGACACGCGGCAGGTGAACACACACGTGCTGGTGGACAACGGCGATACCGTCGTCCTCGGCGGCATTTACGAGTCCACGGTCAGCCAGTCGGTGTCCAAGGTACCTCTTCTCGGGGATATTCCCTTGCTCGGGTTCCTGTTCCGGCAGAAGTCGGAGACGAATAACAAGGACGAGCTCCTGATATTCGTCACGCCGAAAATCCTGGCGAACAGCCTGACCGACTAGGAGCGAAGGAGACGGGTGCAATGTACAGGGGGCCCCTCATGAAGAAGAAGCTTGGAATCGCCGCGGCCCTGGGGTTGGCGGTCTTTCTCGCGGCCTGCGGCAACGGCAACGGCACGCTGGGTTCGGGAAGTTCTGGCGGCGGCGGCACGGGCGGCGGCGGCACGAGCGCGGTGCAGCTCGGCAGCGGCACCGGCTCGTCGTTCCAGCAGGGCGTGTTGGCGGTGGCCGTGCCCAACCTGTCGGCCGGCGGTTCCACGACCATCTCCGCCACGCTGCAGAATTCCGACGGCACGGCCTACACGCAGTCGGCCACGGTGACCTTCTCATCGCCCTGCTACGGCAACAACCCGGCCACCTTCAGTTCCGGCGGCACGCAGACGAACCAGGTCACGACCACCACCGGACAGGTGAATATCACCTATTCGGCGAATGGCTGCAGCGGCACGGACACGATTACGGCCACGACGACGGTGGGCGGCAACAACCTGTCGGCGACCGGCACGGTCACCGTGGCCTCGGCCTCGGTCGGCTCCATCCAGTTCGTCTCCGCGACCCCGGACACGATCTACCTGTTGGGCAGCGGCGGACCGAGCACGTCGACCGTGGTGTTCAAGGTCACCGATTCCACTGGGGGTGCGGTGCCCAATGCCCACGTCGTGTTCAGTTCGAATACCACGGTCGGGGGCATCACGCTGAGCCCGTCCAGTGCCACCACCGGCAACGACGGCGAGGTGCAGACGGTCTTGCAGGCCGGCACGCAGCACACGACGGTACGCATCACCGCGCAGACGACGTCTTCCGGCGGCACCACGATCTCGACCCAGTCGCCCGGCATCGCGATCAGCACCGGCATTCCGACGCAGGGCAATTTTTCCCTGTCCATCGCCAAGCACGACGTGGAAGGATGGAGCATCGATGGGATAACCGATACGGTCACCGTGCATCTCTCCGACCGGTTCCACAATCCGGTGCCGGACGGGACGTCGGTGGCGTTCACCACCAACGGCGGCCAGATCCAGCCCTCCTGCACGACGACCAACGGTACTTGCCAGGTGACCTGGACCAGCGCCAACTCGCGCCCGCCCGGGCCGCCAAGCGATCCGCTTTCGGTGATTGGCCATGCGGAAATTCTGGCCTATGCCACCGGCGAGGAAAGCTTCGTCGATAAAAATGGCGACGGCATATTCGACCAGGGCGACCTGTTCAAGCTGTATCCGGGCTGGTCGGGGAGCACCGACAATTTCTTCGGGCAGCCGACGCAGGATGATATCGGCGAGGTGTATCTCGACCAGAACGAGAACGGCCAGTACGATCCGGGCGAATACTTCTTCGATTTCAACCACAATGGCCAGCGCGACCCGCCGGACCACGAGTTCCACGGTACCGGCTGCAGCAGCGCCAACAATCCGCCGGCGCCTTGCGGCAGCAGCAACTTCGGCATCGGCCTCCAGGACTGCATCGTCATGGCGACCTCGCAGGTGCAGATCGTTGGCCCGACATCGCTTAATGCGGGGCAGAGCGCAACCTACGAAGTCTCCGATTTGAACGGGAATATGCCTGCCGCCGGCACGACCTTTTCCATAGTTGCCAGTGGTGCCAGTGCCAGCGTACTGCAGACGACCATGCCGGATATCGGTTGCAGGTTGTCCGAACCGCCCGCTTCTTATAGCCTCAACGTCACGGTGAGCGCTAACTCGCAGCCCGGGAGCTTCATCATCGAGGCCGTCTCGCCCGTGTCCGGGACCATCAGCTACGGCCCATCGGTATCGGTGCCATAAATCCAATAGCCCGGGTGGCGCGGGATTCCGCGCCACCCGGCTTCGAGAGGCCATAGTGGGCAGGTCGGAGCCGGAATATCCCCACGGCGGGCACAGTCCCCTGGCATTGATCGGTTTGCCCGGTAGCGGAAAGACCCGCATCGGCGCGCTCCTGGCGTCCGGTCTGGGCCGCGACTTCCTGGATACCGACAGGCTGGTCGAGACGAGGGCGGGACGGACGGTCGCCGAACTCGTCGCCGAAAAGGGATGGCCCCATTTCCGCCGGCTGGAAAGCGAAGCGCTGGCGGAGGCCGTGCAAAGCGGAAACACCGTCATCGCGGGTGGCGGCGGCATCGTCGAGTCGCTCGCCAACCGCGACCTCCTGAAGCGGACCACGGTGGTCTGGCTGGAGGCGCCGCTTCCCCGCCTGCTGGCCCGCCTGGAAGCGGACGCCACGCGCCGCCCACTGCTGGAGGAGGACGCCGCCTTGCGCCTCGCCGATCTGGCACGGACCCGCGGGCCGCTGTATGCGGAACTGGCCGACCATCGGGTCGCGACCGGCGACTCGAGCCCGGAGCAGGTTGCGGACGCTATCATGCGCATGATCGAGGCAGGATACGGTTAACCCTCCCGTGAAGACACTGGAACAGCCTGGCGTTGCCTACCCGGTGTGGGTGGGCGGCGAAGAAGCCGCCGCGTCCGTGGACGCCCTGTGCGCCGGACGCGACGTGCTCGTGCTGAGCGACGACAACGTCGCCCCCCATCACCTGGAAACGCTGTGCGCGCAATTGAGCGGTGCGGCGCGCACGGAGCGCCTGGTACTGCCTGCCGGCGAGCAGGCCAAGACGATGGCGGGGCTGGAGCGTGTGCTCGATGCGCTGGTCGCCGCCGAATACCACCGCGATGCGGTGGCGGTGGCGCTGGGAGGTGGCGTGATCGGCGACCTGGGCGGCTTCGCCGCGGCCTGCTACCAGCGCGGCATCGACTGGATCGCCGTGCCGACCACGCTGCTCGCGCAGGTCGACGCGGCGATCGGCGGCAAAACGGCGATCAACCACGTCCGCGGCAAGAACCTGATTGGCGCGTTCCACGATCCGCTCGCGGTGTGGGCGGACCCGGACCGTCTGGAAACGCTGCCCGACCGGGAGTACCGCTCGGGGCTCGCCGAGGTGGTGAAGTAC
>JBJKSR010000278.1:0-3046 GCA_046703965.1 Gammaproteobacteria bacterium
CACCCTGGAGCACGTGCTGCGGTCCGGCGGCTTCCCGGAACCCACTGTGCACCGGGCGCTCGACTGGCTGGAAGTGCTCGACGCGCCGGAAGTCGAATTCGCACCGGATGCGTTCGAGAACGGTGCGTGGCGGGTTTTCGACATGCAGGAATCCGCCCGCCTCACCACGGAGGCGCGCGGTTTCCTGCACTACCTGGGACAGGTCGGGGTGCTCGACGCCGTACTGCGCGAGCGCGTCATCGAGCGCCTGCTCGCCCTGGACGACGATGTCGTGGACGTCGAGGAGGTGCAGTGGGTCGTCTTGCTGAGCCTGTTCCGCCGCCCCGGCCAGGAGGCGGCCTTCGCCCAGATGGAAGACCTGCTCTACGCGAACATGGCCGAGCTGGCCCACTAGCTGCATGAAGGACCCGTCGTAATGGATCGCTCCGTCGTCGTCGTAGAATCGCCCGCCAAGGCCCGCACCCTGGAGAAATACCTGGGCAAGGGCGCCGAAGTGCTCGCCTCCTACGGGCACGTGCGCGACCTGGTGCCGAAGGGCGGCGCAGTGGCGCCCGAAAACGATTTCGCAATGCGCTACGAGCCCATCGAGCGCAACGAGCGTCATGTCAGCGCCATTGCCAAGGCCCTGAAACAGGCCGATCGCCTGGTGCTCGCGACCGACCCCGACCGCGAGGGCGAAGCCATCTCCTGGCATCTTTACCAGCTTCTGCAGGACCGCGGCCTGCTCAAGGACAAGACGGTGCAGCGGGTGGTCTTCCACGAGATCACCGAGCGCGCGATCCGCGAGGCCATGTCGCACCCGCGCGGCCTGGCGGACGACCTCATCAATGCCCAGCAGGCACGGCGTGCCCTGGACTATCTGGTCGGCTTCAACCTCTCGCCGCTGCTCTGGAAGAAGATCCGCCGCGGCCTCTCGGCAGGGCGCGTGCAGAGCCCCGCGCTGCGCCTGATCGTGGAACGCGAGGAAGAAATCGAAGCCTTCACGGCACGTGAATTCTGGCGCATAGAAGCGGACCTGGAAAGCGACAAGAACACCTTTACGGCACGCCTTTACCAATACCGGGGCAACAAGGCCGAGCAGTTCGACTTCACCGACGAGGCCTCGGCACAGGCCGCCCGCGAGGCCATCGAGCAGGCGGCCGGCGGCGTGCTGGTGGTGTCCGCGATCGAACCCAAGGCACGCAAACGCAATCCGGCCCCGCCGTTCATCACCTCGACCCTCCAGCAGGAAGCTTCGCGCAAGCTCGGGTTCAGCACGCGGCGCACCATGCAGGTGGCGCAGTCCCTCTACGAGGGCATCGACCTCGGCGACGGCCCGGTCGGGCTCATCACCTACATGCGTACCGACTCGACGCATCTCGCCCCCGAGGCGGTGAGCGAGATGCGCGACTACATCGGCGAGCGCTTCGGCCAGGAGAACCTGCCGCCCAAGGCACGCGTCTACCGCACCAAGAGCAAGAACGCCCAGGAGGCCCACGAGGCCATCCGTCCCACGTCTGTGCGCCGCGAGCCCAAGGAAGTGGCCAAGTACCTGTCCCGGGAACAGGCGCGCCTCTATGAACTGGTCTGGAACCGCGCCGTGGCGTGCCAGATGGTCCACGCCACCCTCGACCAGGTCGCCGTGGACCTGGCAGCGGGCGACCTGGCCGTGTTCCGGGCCACCGGCTCCACGATACGCCATGCGGGCTTCATGCAGCTGTATATGGAAGACCGCGACGAAGGCGGCGACGAAGACGACCGCAAGGAAAGCAAGCTGCCGGCGCTGAAGGAAAAGGAAGCGGTGCCGCTTGCCGCCGTCAATGCATCCCAGCACTTCACCGAACCGCCGCCGCGCTATACGGAGGCGAGCCTGGTCAAGACGCTGGAGGCGCACGGGATCGGCCGGCCCTCGACCTACGCCTCGATCATCCAGACGCTGCTCGCACGCGAATACGCCGAGCTGGAAAACCGGCATTTCGTGCCGACCGACGTGGGCCGGATCGTCAACCGCTTCCTCACGCAGTATTTCGAGCGTTACGTGGACTACGACTTCACGGCCAAGCTGGAAGACAAACTCGACGCCGTTTCGCGCGGCGAGCGCGACTGGAAGAAGGTGCTCAAGGAATTCTGGTCGCCGTTCGAGCACGAGGTGGAGAACGTCGACGACAACGTATCGCGGCGCGAGGTGCTGCAGGCGCGCGTGCTGGGTACCGACCCCAAAAGCGGGCGCGAGGTCTCGGCGCGCATGGGCCGCTACGGGCCGTTCGTGCAGCTGGGCACCGTGGAGGAAGAAGAAAAGCCGCGTTTCGCCAGCCTGCGTCCGGGACAGAAGCTGGAATCGATCGAACTCGACGAGGCGCTCAAGCTGTTCCGCCTGCCGCGCGAGCTGGGGGAAACGCCCGAAGGGGAGAAGGTCACCGTCAACATCGGTCGCTTCGGTCCCTATGTCCGCTACGACGACAAGTACGCCTCGATCAAGGAAGACGACCCGTACACGATCGGGCTCGAACGCGCGCTGGAGATCGTGCGCGAGAAGAAGGAAGCGGACGCCAAGCGCCTGATTCGCGACTTCGACGGCGTACGCATCCTCAACGGGCGCTATGGGCCCTTCGTCACCGACGGTACCAAGAACGCGCGCGTGCCCAAGGACCGCGAACCCGCCTCCCTCTCGCTGGAAGAGTGCCGGGAGCTGCTCGCGAAGGCCCCTGCCCGCAAACGGCGCACGAGCCGACGCCGCAAGAAAAGCTGATGCCCATGCGGACTGCCGAGGTCGCCGCGGCGATCCGGACGGGCGGTGTCGTGGCCTACCCGACCGAAGGCGTATGGGGCCTGGGCTGCGACCCGGGCAACCGCGAGGCAGTCGAGCGCCTGCTGTCCATGAAGGGGCGCGACGCCGCGAAGGGGCTGATCCTGATCGCTGCCGAGGAAGCGCAACTCGCGCCGTGGACGGCCCCGCTCGACCCCGCCATGGCCGGACGCATCCGCGGCACCTGGCCGGGGCCGCTGACCTGGATCGTCCCGGCCCGCGACGATTGCCCGCCGTGGCTCACCGGCGGACGCCCGACGC
>JBJKSR010000279.1:0-5050 GCA_046703965.1 Gammaproteobacteria bacterium
GCGAGGCAGTGCGCCGGGCCGCCGTGGCCGAGGCACTGGCGGCCCTGTGCCGTGTACGAATAACGCCTGCGCCAGTTTATCGCGCTGTGGCCGGATGCAGGAGTCCGCCGCGCTCTGCACAGCGCTGCGCGCCGGGCGGTCGAGGCCTCCGGCGGCCGGCCGGTGCCTCCCGGAAACTACCACCTGACTCTGGCCTTTCTCGGCCTGCAGCCGCGCTCGACGCTGGATGCCATCGACGATGCGGCCCGAGGCCAGGTGCCGCCCGAGGGTACCTTGCGTCTCACGCGGATCGGGCATTTCCCCGGAGCCCGGGTGCTGTGGGCGGGGCCGGAGCGCACGCCGCCCGCGCTCGGCCGGGCGGTCAGCCGCTTGAGGGCGGCGCTCGAGGCCAACGGCGTGCATTTCACGCCGGGCCCTTTCCGCGCCCACGTCACGCTCGCGCGGCGGATTGCACGCGCGCCCGACGGCGCCATCGAGCCGGTTCGATGGCGCTATGCGGGCCTTGCGCTGGTGCTTAGCGAAGGGGCCCGCGCGCCCTACCGCGTGCTGCGGAAATGGCCGGATGGGGAGCCGGGCTCTATGGAATAATGGTCAGGCATTACACTGTCTTTCGAGACGGATTTCACACCTATATCGCAGGGGGCACACATGGATGACAATCGCAAAAAGGCGCTGGCCGCAGCACTGGGCCAGATCGAGAAACAATTCGGGAAGGGCTCGGTGATGCGCCTTGGCGACGGCAGTGCGGTGCGCGACGTGGACGTGGTTTCGACCGGCTCGCTGAGCCTCGACATCGCCCTCGGCGTCGGCGGCCTGCCGCGCGGGCGCGTGGTGGAAATCTACGGCCCGGAGTCGTCCGGCAAGACCACGCTCACGCTGCAGGTCATCGCCGAGGCGCAGAAGATGGGCGGCACGGCGGCCTTCATCGATGCCGAACACGCGCTCGACCCGTCCTATGCCGAAAAGCTCGGTGTCAACACCGAGGAACTGCTGATCTCCCAGCCGGACACCGGCGAGCAATCGCTGGAAATCGCCGACATGCTGGTGCGCTCCGGCGCGGTGGACGTGGTGGTGATCGACTCGGTCGCCGCGCTCACGCCGCGCGCCGAGATCGAGGGCGAGATGGGCGACTCCCACGTCGGCCTGCAGGCGCGGCTCATGAGCCAGGCGCTCAGGAAGCTCACCGGCAACATCAAGCGCTCCAACACGATGGTCATCTTCATCAACCAGATCCGCATGAAGATCGGCGTGATGTTCGGCAACCCGGAGACCACCACGGGCGGCAACGCGCTCAAGTTCTATTCCTCGGTGCGCCTCGACATTCGCCGCATCGGTGCGATCAAGAAGGGTGACGAGGTCATCGGCAACCAGACCCGGGTGAAGGTGGTGAAGAACAAGGTCGCGCCGCCGTTCAAGAAGGCCGAGTTCGACATCCTCTACGGCGAGGGCAGTTCGCGCGAGGGCGAGCTGATCGATCTCGGCGTGGAGAACGGCCTGGTGGAGAAATCCGGCGCCTGGTACAGCTACGAGGGCGAGCGCATCGGCCAGGGCAAGGACAACGCGCGCCAGTTCCTCAAGGACAACCCGAAGATGGCGGAGAAGCTCGACAAGGCGCTGCGCGAAAAACTCCTCCCCAAGGCTGCCCCGAAGGCGAAGCCGGAGGCCGAGGCGGAGTCGGTTGCCGAAAAGGGCTGAGTCGGACGAACGGCCGGAGGCCTTCGACGTCGGCCTCCGCCTGTTGGCGCGGCGCGAACACAGCCGCGCCGAACTTTCAGCCAAGCTCGCCCAGCGCGGCTACGAACAATCCGAGATCGAGCCGGCGCTGGACCGCCTGGAGTCGGAGGGCGCGCTCGACGAGGCGCGCTTCGCCGAACAGTATGTGCGCCTGCGCCTGCGCCAGGGCTACGGTCCGGCGCGCATCCGCGCCGACCTCGTGACGCGCGGCGTCGACGGCGCAGCGCTCGAGGCGGCGCTGGCCGCGGAGGGGGAAGCCGACGATGACGAGCACTGGCTGGAACGGGCCGAGGCGGCCCGCCGGCGGCGCTTCGGCGCCGAGCTGCCGGGTGATTACGACGAGCGGGCCCGCCAGGCGCGCTTCCTGGAGCGCCGCGGCTTCCCGGCCGCGCACATTGCCCGTGTTCTGCGCGGGGACGTGTAAAATACTGCTGTACATGTATTGCGGTGCCCCATGAAATCCTCGCAGAACCTGAAATCGGTTACCTACCGGATTCCGCCCGAGCTGGATCATCGGCTGGACGACCTTGCCCGCAGCACCGGGCGCAGCAAGTCCTACTATCTGCGCCGCGCCTTGGGAGAATGGCTGGAAGAGCGCGAGGATTACCTGGAGGCCCTTGCCGTGCTGGAGCGGGTCGAGCGCGGCGAGGAGGATGCCGTGCCCATGAAACAGGTGCTCAGGGAAGCCGGCTTGGATGACCTGGCGGATTGAATGGTCGCGGACGGCGAGTAAGGCGTTTCTGAAGCTCGATTCGAGAGAACAGCGGCGCATAGCCCGGTATTTGCAGGAGCGGATGGCCGTGCTGGACGATCCGCGCAGTCTCGGTCGGGCGCTGAAAGGGAAACGGCAGGGGCTGTGGCGTTATCGTGTAGGCGACTACCGGCTGTTGTGCCTGATCGAGGACGGACGATTGCGGATTCTCGTGCTGCAGGTCGGACATAGAAAAGAGGTTTATCGCTGAATCACATGAAGACCAGGGACATACGCCAAGCCTTTCTCGATTTCTTTGCCGAGCGCGGCCATGCCGTCGTGCCGTCCAGTTCGCTGGTGCCCGCGAACGACCCGACGCTGCTGTTCACCAACGCCGGCATGGTGCAGTTCAAGAACGCCTTCCTCGGCCTGGAGAAGCCGCCCGCACTGCGCATCGTGGACGTGCAGCGCTGCCTGCGCGCGGGCGGCAAGCACAACGACCTGGAGAACGTCGGCTACACCGCGCGCCACCACACCTTCTTCGAGATGCTCGGCAACTGGTCATTCGGCGACTACTTCAAGCGCGACGCTATCGTGTGGTCGTGGGAGCTGCTGACCGACGTCTTCGGCCTGCCAGCCGACAAGCTCTGGGTTACCGTCTACGAGACCGACGACGAGGCCTACACCATCTGGCGCGACGACGTCGGCGTGCCCCCCGATCGCATCGTGCGGATCGGTGACAACAAGGGCGCCAAGTACGCGAGCGACAACTTCTGGCAGATGGCCGACACCGGCCCCTGCGGTCCATGCACGGAAATCTTCTACGACCACGGTCCCGGCGTGGAGGGCGGTCCGCCCGGCTCGCCCGAGGAGGACGGCGACCGCTATATCGAGATCTGGAACCTGGTGTTCATGCAGTTCGACCGCGACGCCGAGGGCAACATGACGCCGCTGCCCGCGCCGTGCGTGGACACCGGCATGGGCCTGGAGCGCATCGCCGCCGTGCTGCAGGGCGTGCACTCGAACTACGACATCGACCTGTTCCGGCGCTTGATCGAGGCCGCCGCGAAGGCCGTCGGCACGAAGGATCTGAAGGCGAATTCATTGCGCGTCATCGCCGATCACATCCGCGCCACCGCGTTCCTGATCGCCGACGGCGTGCTGCCCTCCAACGAGGGCCGCGGCTACGTCCTGCGCCGCATCATGCGCCGCGCCATCCGCCACGGCTACCAGCTCGGCCAGCCCGAGCCGTTCTTCTACAAGCTGGTAAAGCCGCTGGTGGCGGAAATGGGCGAGGCCTACCCCGAACTCGCGAAGGGTGAACTCGACATCGAAAGCGCGATCCTGCACGAGGAAGAACGCTTCGCCGAGACGCTCGGCCACGGCATGCAGATCCTCGAAGCCGACATCGCCGTGCTGAAGGGCGCGCAGATTCCCGGTACGGTCGTGTTCAAGCTCTACGATACGTATGGTTTTCCGGCCGACCTGACCGCCGACCTTGCGCGCGAGCGCGGCTTGACGGTCGACATGGAAGGCTTCGAGCGCGAGATGGAGAAGCAGCGCGAACGCGCGCGGGCGGCGAGCAAGTTCGGCGCCGACTACAGCCGCAAGCTGGAAGTGGACACGGCCACCGAGTTTTCCGGCTACGAGCACGTGACCCAGAGCGCCGCGGTCACGGCGCTGTTCCGCGGCGACGAGTCGGCCAAGACACTCAAGGCGGGCGAGGAGGGCATCGTCGTGCTCGACCACACGCCGTTCTACGCCGAGTCCGGCGGGCAGGTGGGCGACACCGGCGTGCTGGAGGCCAAGGGCGTGCGTTTCGCCGTTACCGATACGCAAAAGCGCGGCGCCGCATTCCTGCACATCGGCACGCTCGAGGAGGGCACGCTCAAGGTGGGCGATTCGATCCAGGCGGAGATCGACGCCGAACGCCGTGCCGCCATCGTGAACAACCATTCCGCGACGCACCTGCTGCACGCCGCGCTGCGCAAGGTGCTCGGCGAGCATGTCACGCAGAAGGGCTCGCTCGTCGCGCCCGACCGCCTGCGTTTCGACTTCTCGCACAACCAGCCGGTCACGCGCGAGGAACTGGCGTGGATCGAGGAGATGGTAAACAGGGAAATCCGCCGCAACGTCGCCGCCGACGTGCGTCAGATGAGCTACGACGAGGCCATCGACTTCGGCGCCATGGCACTGTTCGGCGAGAAGTACGGCGATACCGTGCGCGTGATGAAGTTCGGCGATTTTTCCACCGAGTTGTGCGGCGGTACCCACGTTGGCCGCACCGGCGACATCGGACTGTTCCGGATTACCGGTGAGTCCGGCATCGCCGCCGGCATCCGCCGCATCGAGGCGGTGACCGGCGAGGGCGCGCTGAAATATGTCCGGGAGGAGCAGGACAGGCTGGACGCCGTGGCCGCCGTGCTCAAGACCGGCCGCGACGATGCGGTGAGCCGCGCACAGCAGTTGGTCGCGCGCAACCGCGAGCTGGAGAAGGAACTCGCCGCGCTCCGGACGAAGCTCGCGAGCGGGCAGGGCAGCGATCTGGCCTCCCAGGCCGTGGAAGTAAACGGCCTCAAGGTGATCGCCGCACGCGTGGACGGCGCCGATGCCGGCACGTTGCGC
>JBJKSR010000280.1:0-3721 GCA_046703965.1 Gammaproteobacteria bacterium
GGCCCGCGCTGGTCGTGCATGACGTGGCCGTGCGCGACGCGGCCACCGGCCGGGTGGTGATCGGCGCGCGGACCCTGCGCCTCGACTTCACGCCCTGGGCTTTCTTCCACGGCGCGGCCGCACGTCCGTCGGCCTTCCGCCTGGACAATCCGCACCTCGTGCTCGCGCAGCAGCCGGACGGGAGTTTCGCAGTGCCGGGGCTCAAGTTCCGGCGGAGCGCGGGTCCCTCGCCGGTGAAATCGATGCTGGACGACGCCGTCTCCGTCAACAACGGCCGCGTGACCGTCCGGTTGGCGGGCGCACACCCCGCGGTGTGGACGCTGCGGGGGATCCGGCTCGACCTGGGCTCGGGTCGGAAGCACAAACTGGACTTCGCGGCCCGCCTACCCGCGGAACTGGGTGGCGGGACGCTGCAGTTGAAGGGCACGGTGGATACGCCGGATGCCAACTTTGCGAAATGGGGCTGGCGTGCCGCCTTTGGCCTGAATCGACTGCGCCTGGAGCCGCTGAACCGGTTTCTTCCCGCTGCCGCGCGGCGGGTGGAAGGGACCTTCGCCGCACACGGCAGGCTGGCCGGGACCGGTGGCGGCCTGCAGACGGCGCAGGGGCAGTTTCGGGCCGATGGACTGGCGGCAGGCGGTAGCCGCATCGCCCGGCTGCAGAGCGACTTTCAGTACGCGTCCGATGCCGGGCAGCTGCAGCTCGCGCTGTTGCATCCGCGCCTGACTGTTGCCGGCGGGAACTGGGAGCCGGGCACGGTCAGCCTGGGACGGGATGCATCGGGCCGCCTGCATTTCGCCATGCAGAATCTGGAACTCGACAAGCTTCCGTCGCTGGTCGGCTTTCTCCCGGCTTCCCAGGGCGCGTTCGCCAAGCGCCTGGTGGCGATGCGCCCGCGCGGCCGCATCCGCGACCTGCGCTTTGCCCTCACGCCGGGCAAGCCGGATTTCGACATGACCGGGATCCTCGACAACGTATCGCTGGCGCACGTCGAGAATACGCCGGGCGCGGACCATGTGAGCGCCCGCGTGGATATCCACCGCGGCGTGGGCATCGTGCATCTCGATGCGCCCGGCCTGACCCTGCTGATGCCCAAGCTGTTCGGGCACTCGGTCGCTCTCTACCGGGCACGCGGAGACATCCTGGTGGCCTCCACCCGTGAAGGGCTGCAGATCGGCATGCCCCGGTTGAATCTCACGGGGCCGGCGTTGAATGGCGCGCTCGAGGGCTTGATCGACATTCCGCGCAAGGGCCCGGTGCATGTCCGCCTGGCGGCCCGCGCCGGCGGCACCGACGTGGAGACCGCACGTACGCACTACCTGCCGCACGGCCTGCTTCCGGGCCCGCTCGACAAATGGCTGATGCGGAGCTTCAGCGGCGGGCGTATCACCGGCGCCGCTCTGAGCTTCGACGGGCCCGTCGACACCTTCCCCTACCAACACGGCGGCGGCCACTTCAACGTGGATTTCGGCTATACGAACGTCACGCTGAGCCCGGGTTTCGGATGGAGTTCCCTGAGCAACCTGAGCGGACGGGTGCGTTTCCAGAATGCGGGCATGCGGGCCACGATCGCCAGCGGCAATATCTCGGGTGCCCACGTGATCGCAGCTTCCGCGGCTATCAAGAGCTTTTTCAACCTGCACCTGATCGTGAACGCGGACGTCGCGGGCGACGCCGGCAGCTTCCTCGCCTTCCTGCACCATAGCCCGGTCAAGAAACAGCTGGGCAGCACCTTCGACCGGGTGCATGCCTCGGGCCCGACCCGGACCCGGCTCGCGTTGAACATACCGATCATGCATCCCAACCGCTTCCGGCTTTCGGGGACGCTGACGATGAACGGCGTCGACGCGAGCTTCGCGGGTCTGCCGTTTACGCTCCGGGACCTGAAGGGGAGCGACCGCTACGATGCACGGGGGCCGCTGGGCGGCAAGTTCACCGCCCGGATCGAAAAGTCGCCGGTGACGCTGGAGGTCGGACGCTCCGGGAATGAGACCATAAACGCGACGCTTGCCGGCGACTTGCCGGCCACGTTGCTCGGTCATGTCGTGCCGCAATCGGTCAATAACTATTTCGCCGGGCGGATACCCCTTCGGGTGGCCTTGAACGTCCCGATGCGCGGCAAGGGTTCGGCGCCGACGATAGACGCCGAATCCGACCTCAAGGGCCTGGCGGTCAAGCTGCCGGCGCCGCTCGGAAAGCCGGCCACGGCGGCGGTGCCCCTGGTGGCCCGGATCGTCGTCCACGGTGCGCGGCTGGCGGTCACCGCGCATTACGGCAAACTGCTCTCGGGCTGCGCCGACGTGGATGCGGGCGCCAACGTGCCGGACGTGCGGGGCCTGCACCTGGTGCTCGGCCCGGCAGGATGCAGCGGACCACCGACGTGGTTGATGGTCAGCGGCATCTGGCCCCGTCTTGACCTGGACCCCTGGCTGAAGCTGATCAACAAGACGAACGCGGTCACCGGGGGCGGCGGCACAAGCCGCGTGGACGGGATGCGTCTCGACCTGCATTTCGGAGAGCTCAGGCTCATGAACCAGACACTGCATAACCAGACGGTGAGCGGGACGCTGGGCCGCGAGCGCATGTTGGTGAACCTCGACGGCGACGACCTCAAGGGCAAGGTCGACATTCCCCGGCGTCCCGACAACGCGGACCCGATCGTGGCCGAGTTTTCCAATGTCCGCCTGGCATTGCCGAAGAAACCCGTCGTGAGTCCCGCCAGCACGACCGCCCCCGCCGCCGTCACCACCCCGCGATCGGTCAGCGTGGCTGGCCTGGCCCATCCGGGAAGCATCGCCGTTCCCGCGGGGGCGCAAACGCTGCCCGCCGGAGCAACCGTGATCACCGCCGCCGCGGCGACCCACTCGCGGCCCAAGGCGGCAGGCAACGGTCTGCGTCCGCAGGACATCCCTCCCTTCGCCCTGCACGCCGACCACATCAGCCTGGGTGCGGCACGTTTCGACAACGTGCTGGTGCGGGCACGCCGGCTGCCGGCGGGCATCGAATTCAAGCCCTTTCGGATCGGCGGCGGCACGCTGGACCTGGACGCCGTCCTGGTCTGGATCAAGCCCGAAGGGCAGAGCGGGCACGGCCAGGGTTCGATGAAGTTCCTGAGCCACGTGCATCATCTGGGGGACTTGCTCGAGGGCGCCGGCCTGGGCCCTGTGATTACCGGTCACGGTGCGGCAAGCGCTTCGCTGGCATGGTCCGAGCAGGACTCGAAAGGTGCGAGCCTCGCCAGCCAGCTGCTGGGGCGGGTAAGCGTCGACCTGCGCGACGGCCAGATCTCCAGGGTGAGCCCCGGGGCCGGGCGTCTGCTATCGTTGCTCAACCTGGCGAACATCCCACGTTACTTGACGTTCAATTTCAACAACCTCACCGGAAAGGGCTTTCCGTTCAGCCGCATTCACGGCGATTACGTGATCGACAAGGGAATCGCCTCCACCAGCGGCCTGATCATCGACAGTTCGGTGGCGTATATCAAGCTCACCGGCGACATGGACCTCCATGACCAGACGCTCAACCAGCGTGCCCGGATCGAACCCAATTACACGGGATCGTTGCCCATCATCGGCGCGCTGGTAGGTGGACTGGGCGTGGGCGCGGCGATCTTCGCCGTTACCAAGATCTTCGGCAGCGCCATCGCCCAGGCCTCCCAGATCGATTACTCGATCACCGGCCCGTTCAGCAACCCCACCGTGAAGCCCGTGGGGAACAAGGC
>JBJKSR010000281.1:0-2958 GCA_046703965.1 Gammaproteobacteria bacterium
CTATCGGCTTTGTTTCGAACCCGATGCCGGGCACGCATGGCTCCGCACGCGCGACTCGGCCGTAGTGGAATTCGCGACCGGCAGGGGCCGACCCGATGGGAAAGTTCGAACGCACCTGGCGCCTGATGGGCGCGTCCTGGAACCTGCTGAAGCACGAGCGCAAGCTGGTGGTTTCCCCCTGTTCTCAGGGGTTGCGTCGGTCCTCGTCATCGCATTGTTCTCTGTGCCGCTGTTCAACGAGCGGACGCTGAACGCACTGCAGCATGGCGGCCCGCAGCAAACCGGCGCCTACACGCTGCTGTTCGTGTTCTACTTCGCCATGTACCTGGTGGGCATTTTCTTCAACAGTGCCCTGATCGCTTGCGCCCTCGATCACATGAATGGCGGGCGGCCGACGATCGGCTACGGGCTTAAGGCGGCATGGGAACGGTTCCCGCTGATTTTCGTGCGGGCCGTCGAACAGCGCGTCGGCATCGTGGGCCGCATCGTCGTGGGCGCCAGGAACAGGCTCGCGCACGCCAGCAAACCGGCCATCGAGCGCCATTTCCCCGCGGCCCCGGTCCGCATTCGATTCTCCGCATCCGCCAACCCAAATATAGCAGCCGCCGGGTGCGATGACACGTCGACGGCGACCGCCCATACCGCTCTATAATCCGGCTATCGCCTATACCTGGAAGAACAATGCAAAGAATGTCGAGATTCATGGGAGTCGTTTTCGTTATCGTGCTCCTGGCCGCCTGCGCGACCGGTACCTGGGAAACCATCAATGTTCCGATCAACCCCAAGGGCTGGAAGATGGGCTATTCCAAGAAGGCCGCGGGGGAAGGCTGGATAAAGGAGTACGTGCGGCCGCCCGAAACGGTGAACAACTGGACGCAACTCGCCACGCTGCAGTTCCTGGACAACGTGTTCACGCCGCCGAAAATCTTCATGAATCACCTGGAGTCCAGGCTCCGGGAGCAGTGCCCGGACGCCGAGTGGCACACGATCGACAGCGACAAAACGAAGGTGCTTTACGAATGGAAAATAAGCCACTGCCCCGGCCACCGCGACCAGCACGAACTTTCGTTGCTGCTTCTCGGTGATTACGGCCTCTACCGGGCGGCCTACACGAAACGGGGCTCGCCGATGGACCCCGCCGTTCGGAAGCAATGGATTCAGTGGCTGTCCGCGGCGAAGATCATCAAGATCGACCGGTAATCGGCGGTTACGATTTGCGGGAGCGGGCGTCAGGCCCTCAAAGCCTGCCTGACAGCTCCGCGGCGCCGAGGACCGTTGCCTGGCGCGGGAACACCTTGTCCATCAGGCTGGCGTGCACCTCGGGGTCGGCGTCGGCGCAGCAGTCGCGCACCACGACGATCCGGTAGTCCGCGTCCGCCGCATGGCGCAGCGTCGACAACACCACGCCACTGGTCGCGATTCCGCACAGGACCAGCGTGTCCACGCCGTTCGCGCGCAGGATCATCTCCAGGTCCGTGCCGGTGAACGCGCCGACGCGATGCTTGGTGACGACGACCTCACCCGCCGCGGGCGCAACCGCCGCGTGGACATCCGAGGCGATGCCGCCGGATTCCTTGATACGACGGAACGTTGCGTTGCGCGGACTGATTTCCGGAAATCCCTCCCGGAAACCGACCACCACGTAGATGACCCGCATCCCGCGTTGCCGCGAGGCGGCGATCACACCCGCCGTCGCCGTAAGCAACGCGTCCCGGCCCGCGGCATACCGCGCCACGATCGCGGTCTGAAAATCCATCACCAGCAGCGCGCTTCGCGCCGGATCCAGCACCAGTTCGCTCATTTATAACTCCATCCCGGTCGAACGCCCGCAGCATCGGGCCTATGGCGGCAGTTTACCGGGCTCGGGGCCGCGTCGGCACGGGACTCGGCAAAGATGCAGGAACCCGAGGGGGCAACTGCGTTTCCAATTGTCGAGAGCGTCGCGAGTTGATTGAAACCTTCCCGGGCTCCGTGACGCATCGCCCGCCGCCGTCGCTCGGCGGCGCCGAGCACTGCTCCTGCCTGGCATCGCACGAATCGATACAAGGAACATTTGATGGAACCTCTCCGAACCCGTGGACGGGAAACCCTCGTGGCCGCGTCGAATTTTCTGCAAGGCATCGGGGGTAACCGCATCGTCTGGGCGCTTTCGCTGGCGCGCATGGGAGACGCGATCGGCAACAGTGTCCTCTTCGTCGTGCTGCCCTTGTACGTTTCGGCGTTGCCGCACCCGCTGATGTCGGTCCATGGACCGCTGCTGGTCGCGGTGCTGATCTCGGTCTTCGGGTTCGTCGCTTCCGTCGTTCAGCCGGTAGCGGGCACGCTCAGCGACTGGTCGCGCCGTCCCAAGCTCCTGATCCAGATCGGACTGGGCATCATGATCGCCGCCACCGTGAGCTTCATCTGGGCCGGCCAGTACCTCGACCTCGTGTGGCTGCGGATCGCGCAGGGCGCGGGCCTGGCGCTGACGGTGCCCACGTGCCTCGCACTGATGGCCATCGGAACCCGGCACGGGACCCGCGGCGGATCGATGGGCATCTTTACCACCCTGCGCATCGTCGGCTTCTCGGTGGGGCCGCTGCTCGGCGGATTTCTGTTGGTGCACTTCGGGTTCACCGCGGCGTTCGCGGTTGCGGCAGGCCTTGTCGGCCTCGGCCTCCTGGCCGTGCGACTATGGGTCCGCGAGCAGCGCCCGCCCCGCAAAAAACGGAAGTTCCGGATCATCGAGCCCGGGCTTTTCACCTCCAGCTTCCTCGCGATCGGAACCGCGACACTGGTCATGGCCGCTTCGTTCTCCGAGGTCGTGCCCCTGGAAAAGCAGTTCAACGCGCACACCGGGGAAACCGCGATCGGCTTCGGATTGTCGTTTACCGCCCTGATGGCCAGCCGGCTGCTGCTGCAGCTTCCACTGGGGCGCCTTTCCGATCATGTCGGGCGCAAGCCGCTGGTTATCGGCGG
>JBJKSR010000282.1:0-6921 GCA_046703965.1 Gammaproteobacteria bacterium
ACCTGCGCGTGGCCCGCGTGCTGGTCGCCGAATACGTGGAAGGCGCCGACAAGCTGCTGCGCCTGGAAGTGGACCTGGGCGGCGAGAAACGCCAGGTCTTCGCCGGCATCAAGGCCGCCTACGAACCCGAAAGCCTGGTGGGCAGGCTGGTCGTCGTGGTCGCCAACCTCAAGGCGCGCAAGATGCGCTTCGGCCTCTCCGAGGGCATGGTGCTCGCGGCCGGTCCCGGCGGCGGCGACATCTTCCTGGTCTCGCCCGACAGCGGCGCCGAGCCCGGCATGAAGGTGAAGTGAACGCGGATGCGATAGACGCATTGCTTCCGCAGCACCAGTGCCAGCGCTGCGGCTACGCCGGCTGCCGCCCGTACGCCGAGGCGATCGCCGGGGGAGACGCCGGCATCAACCGCTGCCCGCCGGGCGGACAGCGGATCATCGACGAACTCTCGCGCCTGACCGGGCTCCCGCCGCAGGCCCCCGCGCCCGACGTGGAGGCACCCGGGCCGGCGCAGGTGGCACGCATCGACCCGGCCGCCTGCATCGGCTGCACCAAGTGCCTGCCGGCCTGCCCGGTAGATGCGATCGTCGGCGCCGGCAAGCGCCTGCACGACGTCATCGCTGCGGCCTGCACCGGGTGCGGGTTATGCATCCCGCCGTGCCCGGTCGACTGCATCACCCTGCACTCCGTCGAAAGCGGTGATGAAGCGCGGCTCCGCCTCGATCCGCCGCCGCACCGGCTGGAAGCGGAGCGCCGGCGTTTCCAATTGCGGGCCGGCGAACTGCGGGAGCGCTATGCCCGGCACGACGCCCGGCTCGCCGAGTCCCGGCGCCGGCGCCGGCGGCGGCTCGATTCGGCGGACGCCGAGGACCGGGCCGCGCGCAGGAAGGAAATCGAGGCCGCGGTCGCGCGGGTCCGGGCCAGGCGCCGGCAGCGGCAATGAACCGGCAAAAGCGCGAGGCCATCTTTCGCAGGCTGGCCGAAGCAAACCCGGAGCCGCGGACCGAACTGGTTTACGGCTCGCCCTTCGAATTGCTGGTGGCGGTCATCCTGTCCGCGCAGGCGACCGACAAGAGCGTCAACTCGGCAACCGCGAAACTGTTCCCGAAGGCGAATACGCCGCGGGCCATCGCGCGTCTCGGCGTCGAAGGCCTCAAGCCCTACATCCGCACCATCGGGCTGTACAACAACAAGGCGAAGAACATCGTCGCCACGGCCCGCGCCCTGATCGAGCACCACGGCGGCAAGGTGCCGCGCGAGCGGGCCGCGCTCGAGGCGTTGCCGGGCGTCGGGCGCAAAACGGCGAACGTGGTGCTCAACACGGCCTTCGGCGAGGCCACCATCGCGGTGGATTCGCACATCTTCCGCGTCGCCAACCGTACCGGGCTGGCGCGCGGCAAGACCTCGCGCGAAGTCGAAGACAAGCTGACCCGGACCACGCCCGCCGAATACCGCCGCGACGCGCACCATTGGCTGATCCTGCTGGGCCGTTACACCTGCAAGGCACGCCGGCCCGAATGCTGGCGCTGCGCTATCGCCGACTGGTGCGAATTCCCGGACAAGTCGACGCCCCCGGGCTAGGCTTTCGCGCGCTTTGCCGCTCGCCAGCGCACGCCAAAGTAGAGCCCGGCCAGCGCGAGCGCGGCGCCGGCGAGCTCGAGCAGCGTGAAGCGGCGACCGAAGATCAGGTGGTCCCAGGCGAACGTGAGCGTAGGCTGCAGCAGCAACAACAGGCCGGCCAGCGCCGCCGGCACACGCGGCAGACCGGTGGAGATCAACAGCCAGCCGAGCGCTTGGCAACCCAGTCCGTAGCACGCGAGCCACAGCCACGCCATCCCGAACGGCACGCTGAAGCTCTCACCGCGCAACATCAGCCACGCACCCGAACACACGGCGGCAACCAGCGAAACCAGGCCGATGAAGAGGGCGGGCGCCCCGCGACTGGCCGAGATGCCCGCCTGGCGCACGAACAACAGGTACGCGGTATAGGCCACCGCGGCGGCGAGACCGTAGCCGATGCCGGCCATGAATCGCACGTGCCCCGATTGCGGCGCCGCCGCGAGCAGCACCACCAGCCCCGTCACCGCCACGCCGATGGCCACGGCGATGCGCGGCGTCAGACGCTCGCGCCAGATCAGCCAGCCGGCCAGCGTCATCAGCACGACCTGGAAATTGGGCAGCAGCGTCGCTATGCCGGGCCCGACCCGGTAGATGCTCAGGTGCCAGGTGATGAGATCGACTGCAAACGAGAGCCCGGCGAGTGCGACATAAGCGGCGAAGCGCGGCTCCAGGCGCAAGCGCTCCCGGCGCACCACGGCAAAACTCATCAACGCCACGGCACCGATGATCAGGCGATAGAAAGCCGCCGGAGCGGAAGGCACGCCGGAGAGCGCCACGAATACCGCCGCAAAACTGATCAGCACCGCCCCGGCCAGTACGCGCAGCACCGCCGTCTCCCGCGCAACGAACTCCGGGCATTGTAGAGGGACTGCAGTGCGGTCCGGCGGGTGTTAGGATTCACTTCCCCCGGAAACGACCCCCGCCATGTCCGATCTGCCCGCCAGCCGAGATGAAATCCGCCGTGCCTACAGCGACGCGTGGAAGAAAGCCGGCCGGGGCGAAACGCTGTCCGCCGGGGAGCGGCGCATTGCCGGGGTCGTCGCCGAGCACCCCGAATACCAGGCCGTCGTGGAAAGCGGCGAGGCTGCCCTGGAGGCCGAGTTCGCGCCCGAGGCCGGCCACACCAATCCCTACCTGCACATGGGACTGCACATCGCCATCCGCGAGCAGGTCGCCATCGACCGGCCGCCGGGCGTGAAGGGCATTTTCGAGAAGCTGGCGGCGAGCGGCAGCGGCCACGAGGCCGAACACGCGATGATCGACTGCCTGGCGGAAACGCTGTGGGAGGCGCAGCGCGGGAACCGTGCTCCCGACGATGCCGTCTATCTCCGCCGGCTGCGCTTGCTGGTCGGCGAAGACGGCGACGATCTGGGATAATGTACGGCGGTTTCGAGGAATTCCACGACAGGATCAGGAATCATGCTAGAGATAAATTTCGAACAGGCGCGTATCCAGATGGTCGGGCAACAGATCCGCGGCTGGGACGTACTCGACCCCGACGTCGTCCGCGTCATGGGACGGCTCGCCCGCGAAAAATTCGTACCCCCCCGCTACCACAACCTGGCCTACGCGGATTCCGAGATTCCCATCGAGCACGGCCAGATCATGCTGCGCCCGAGCGTGCACGGCCGACTGCTGCAGGCGCTGCAGGTAGCGCGCGGCGAGCGCGTACTGGAAATCGGCACCGGCAGCGGCTACCTCACCGCCTGCCTGGCAGCGCTCGGCGGCGAGGTGCGGAGCCTGGAATACCACGAGGCGCTGGCCGAGAGCGCGCGCAGCACGCTCGCCGATGAGGGGTTCGACGCGGTCGAAGTCGTCCACGGAGACGCTCATACGCTCGACGCGGACGGCCCGGAGTACGACGTGATCGCGGTCACGGGTTCGCTGCCGGATACCGACCCGAGCTTCATGCGCCGCCTTGCGGTCGGCGGACGCCTGTTCTGGTTCCTGGGCCAGGCTCCGGCGATGCGGGCGGAACTGGTCACGCGTGTGGAAAGAGACGAATGGCGGCGCGAAAACCAGTTCGAGACCGTGGTCCCGGCACTGATCGGCACCGAGCCGCTGGAACGGTTCGAGCTTTAACCGGCGCCTGAAAGAACGGCGGCCGACTTGATCTGCGGCATTTGCCAATCCGCCAAGCTAGTGTTATAGTACCCTAAAACACCGAGGGCCATTCTAAATGTTACGCCGATTCCTGCCCCTGACCGTCCTGCTTCTCGCGAGTGCGCCCATGGCCCACGCCGCGGACCTGTGGCAAGTCTGGCAACTCGCGAAGGCCAACGATCCCGCCTTCCAGCAGGCGCTGGCCACGCGCAACGCCTCGATGCAGGCCAAGCCGCAGGCCTGGGCGCAGTTGATGCCCTCGATCGACCTCAATGCGGGCCACACCTGGGACAACAGCAGCAGCCAATCGGTGTATCCGTACACCAGTCCGCCGAAGGACACGCATAGCGCCAGAAACACCCGCGCCAACAGCTGGGGGGCCACCCTTACGCAGACGCTGTTCAACTGGCAGCAATTCAAGTCGCTGCAGGGTGCCGATTACACTGTCGCGGAAGCGGAGGCCACCTACGAGTCGACGCTGCAGGGACTGATCGTGTCCGTATCGCAGGCCTACTTCAACGTCCTCAACGCGCGGGACAACCTGAACGCCGACATGGCGAACATGAAGGCCCTGGCCAAGCAGTACGAGCAGAGTCAGCAGCAGTACAAGGTCGGTCTGATCGCGATCACGGGGGTGAAGGAAGCCGAGGCCGGCTACGACCAGGCCAAGGCGCAGGTCATCACCGACCGCCAGGCCCTGGACCAGGCCCGCGAGGCGCTGCGCGCGATCACCGGCCGCTACATCCCGCACCTGGATTCGCCGCGGGCGAAGCTGCCGCTCCATGGCCCGCAGCCCGAGAATGTCTCGACCTGGGTCAAGCAGGGAATGCAGAGCAATCCCAGCCTGATTGCCGCGCAGCAGGCCCAGAAGGTGGCCGATAACCAGGTTTCGCAGCAGCGGGCGGGCTACATGCCGACCGTCGGGCTGACCTTGAACCATTCATACAACAACACCACCGGCACCGGCTCCACCGACTTTCCCGCGCCGAACCAGTACGACAACCAGAGCATCGGTTCGGACAACTCGATTGCCCTGACGCTGAACTGGAACATCTTCAGCGGCGGCGCCACCCGCTCGCTCGTCAAGCAATACCAGTACCAGGCCGACGCGGCCATGGCCAACGAAATCTCGCAGCGCCGCAGTGTCGAGCAGCAGGTGCGCAATGCCTATCTCGGCGTACTTTCCGGGATCGCCAGCGTCAAGGCCAACCGGCAAAGCGTCGAAGCGTCCCAGGTCTCGCTGAAGGCCACGGAGGCCGGCCTGAAGGTCGGCACGCGCACCACGCTGGACGTACTGACCGCGCGCAACACCCTGCTCAATTCGCAGAAGTCCTACTACGCCGCCCGCTACAACTACATGCTGTCGGTACTGCAGCTCGAGCAGGCCGCGGGCACACTCAACGCCATGGACCTTCAGCGCCTCAATTCCTGGCTCTCGCCGACCGCGCCGGCGACGTCGCCGATGCCGGAAACGGCCAGCATGGCGGCACCGGCGGCGACCATGGGCAGCGCCCAATAAAATGTAAAAGTCGCGTTCCGTCCCGGATCGCTAGAGCAGCTTTTCGAGGGCTTCCAGGGTCGTCGCCAGAACTTCCGAATCGGCCGCGGCACGCGCACCGGCGCGCCCGGCGCGCCGGATCTGGGCGGGATCGGCCAACAGGGCACTTACCTCGCGCCCGAGGTCCGGACCACTGCGGACCAGGCTCAACGCCCCGGCCGCTTTCAGGCGGGCCGCCGCCTCGCGCACGTTGTCCAGGCTGGGGCCGACGACGACCGGGCGTTCCAGCAGGGCGGGCTCGAGCACGTTGTGGCCGCCGACCGGACTCAGCGTCCCGCCGACGAAGGCGATGTCGGCCGCGGCATAGAGCGTGAGCAGAACGCCAACCCGGTCCACCACCACGACCGCGCCCGGCTCCAGGGCCCCCGAGGCATTGAGCGCCTCTGCGCCCCGCGGTCGGACCCCGCGCGCTTCCAGGGCCGCAACGAAATCAGGAGCCGTTTCGGGATGACGCGGCACCACCACGCTTATCGCCTCGGGCCGCGACTGCCCGAGTACCGCGACGGCCTCGGCTATCGCGCGTTCCTCACCCGTGCGTACCGAACCCGCGACCCACACGGGATGCCCCGCGAAGAGCCGGGCCCGCAGGGCGGCTCCTTCGTCGAGTAGACCGGGTGGAACAACGAGGGCACCCTTGAGGCTGCCGGTCACCTCGCCTTTCGAGGGGGGCAGGCCCAATGCGACGAAGCGCTCCAGGTCCTCCCCGGTCTGCGCCAGCACCCGATGGAGGCCGTTCATCAGCGCCTGCGCCGTGGCCGGAAACCGTCCCAGCCGCCGCGCCGTACGCTCGCTCATCCGGGCGCTGACCAGCACGACGGGCACACGCCGCCGCGCCGCTTCCGCCAGCAGGTTGGGCCACAATTCGGTCTCGACCAGCACGGCCATGCGCGGCCCGGTCCGCCCCAGGTACCGTCGCCAGGCACCGGGCAGATCGAGCGGCGACAGGTCGGCGGGCACGTCGGGCAGCAGCCTCCGCGCCCGCGCCAGACCCGTCGCCGTGAAGGCGCTGATGCGCACCGGGTGCGTCGCGGCCAGCGCCTGCGCCAACGGGGCCAGCGACTGGATCTCTCCCGCCGACGCCCCGTGCAGCCACACCGGCGATCGGGTATCGCTCGGACCCCGGCCGAGACGCACCCGCCAGTCGTCGGCCGTCCCCGCTTGGCGCCGGGTCCGGCGCGAGAGGTGGAGCAGGATGGCGGGGCTGGCCAGTCGCAGCCCCGTGGTGAAGATGTGGAGTGGAACCGACACCGCGTCTTGCTGATGCGCTCGATCAGGCTCGAGGTCGAACGGCCGTCGAGCAGGGGCAGGATGCGCACCTCGCCGCCGGCCCGGCGAACCGCCTCGCCGCCGGCGATCTCGTCGGGAGCGTAATCGCCGCCTTTCACCAGCACGTCGGGCAGTACCGCCCCGATCAGGCGAGCCGGCGTGTCCTCGCTGAAGGGCACCACCCAATCGACGTCGGCCAGGGCGGCCAGCACGTCCATGCGGTCGCCGAGGGGTACGACCGGCCGGTCCGGGCCCTTCAGCCGGCGCACCGAATCGTCGTCGTTGACGGCGACGATCAACCGGTCGCCGAGCGCGCGGGCCTCGGCGAGATAGCGTACGTGCCCGGCGTGGAGCAGATCGAAGCACCCGTTGGTCATGAC
>JBJKSR010000283.1:0-2526 GCA_046703965.1 Gammaproteobacteria bacterium
CATCGTGGCCGCGCTGCCCGAGTCGCCGCTGGTGGAACGCTGCGAGATCGCCGGGCCGGGCTTCGTGAACCTCTTCCTCACCCCGGCGGCCTATCACCGGCAACTGCAGACGATCCTGGAAGCCGGCGACCAGTGGGGCCGCCATCCCCGGGGCGATGGGCACCACATCCTGGTGGAGTTCGTTTCGGCCAATCCCACCGGACCACTGCACGTCGGACACGGCCGGGGCGCAGCCTACGGCGACAGCCTGGCGCGAATCCTGGCCGCCGCCGGGCACGACGTGGCGCGCGAATACTACGTCAACGACGCCGGACGCCAGACCGACATCCTGACCGTGAGCGTGTGGCTGGCGGTGCTCGAACAGGCCGGCGAACATCCCGCCATGCCGAGCGCCGCCTATCCCGGCGAGTACATCGCTCGCACGGCACGCGGCCTGCCGCCGGGGCTGACCGCCCGGCTGCACCGCCCATGGAAGGAGGTGGCACGCGATTTGCCGCCGGACGCCCCGGAAGGCGACAAGGAGACCCATGTCGACGCGCTTATCGCGCGCGCTCGCGCGCTTCTCGGAGAGAATTACCGGGCGCTGCGCGGCGCGGCACTCGCGGCGCAGACCACCGCCATCCGTGACACCCTGGATCGCTTCCATGTTCACTTCGACCGTTGGTTCTCCGAAGCCGAACTGGAGAGCAGCGGGGAGATCGGCCACGCGCTGGAGCAGCTGGGCAAGCGCGGCCATACCTACGAGGCCGACGGCGCCCTGTGGCTGCGTACCTCCGCCCTTGGCGACGAGAAGGACCGGGTGCTGAGGCGCAGCGACGGCTCGACCACCTATTTCGCGAGCGACGTGGCCTATCACCTCGACAAGCTCGAGCGCGGCTACGACCTGCTGCTCGATGTCTGGGGGGCGGACCACCACGGCTACATCGCACGCGTGGCCGCCGCGATCGAGGCCCTCACCGGGCGCGGGGACGCCTTCGAGGCACGCCTGATCCAGTTCGTGACGCTGTCCTCCGGGCGGATGGGCAAGCGCAGCGGCAATTTCGTCACACTCAACGACCTGATCGGGGAAGCCGGCACGGATGCGACGCGATTCTTCTACCTCTCGCGCTCCAACGACCAGCACCTGGAGTTCGACGTCGACCTGGCGCGAACGCACGGCAACGAGAATCCCGTGTACTACATCCAGTACGCGCACGCGCGCATCGCGAGCGTCTTCCGCCAACTGGAGGAGAAAGGCCTGGACTGGAGCCCGGCGAGCGACGCGCAGGCGCTCGCCCCGCTCGGCACGGCCCAAGAGCTGGCTCTCATCCTGCAACTCTCGCGCCTGCCCGAGGTGGTCGCCACGGCGGCCGGTGAACGGGCGCCGCATCTCGTGGTCCACTACCTGGGCGAAGTGGCGCAGGCATTCCATGTCTGGTACAACAGTAGTACCTTCCTGGTGGACGACGAAGCCGTGCGCAATGCCCGCCTGTCCCTGGCCCAGGCAAGCCGCCGCGTGATAGCCGGCGGCCTCGATCTGCTGGGAGTCGGCGCGCCGGAGCAAATGTGAAGCCGGACCTGAAGGACCCGCAACAGGAACCGCCCCGCCGCGGGCGCGGCATACTGTGGTTCGTGGCCGGTGGCATCGTCGCCGTGATCCTGGTCTTCGCCTTCCCGGGCATCAAGGAGGCGCTGCACCACGCGGAGACCTCCACGCTGCGGCACGCCACCGCGCTCAAGGACAAGCTGGGCAAGACCCGCCCCGGCAAGGCCGCCACCAGTGCCGGCCCACATTTCGACTTCTACCAACTGCTCAAGCACCCGACGCAGATCCTGACCTCCGCGGAAAGCCACGAAGTCGCCACGCCGCCCGCTACGCGGGCGGTCGAGCAGGCCGGCAGCTACATCCTGCAGGTCGCCTCGCTGCGCGATGCGAAGGCGGCGAATGCTCTCAAGGCGCAACTCGCGCTGTGGGGTATCCAGGCGGCGGTGCAATCGGTCGACGTGCAGGGCGAAACCTGGCACCGGGTGCGCATCGGGCCGATCAGCGACCTGGGCAAGCTCAACGCCGTGCGCAGGAAACTGGCCGATCACCAAATGCACCCCCTCCTGATTCACGCCGGCACATGAGGCGCACACTCTCCCTCCTGTTCGCGCTGTGCACGCTGCTCGTTTTCGATGCGGGCGCCCAGGCGCTCACCCTGGAATCGCCCGCCTTCGCGGACCACGCATCGCTGCCCGCACGCTTTACCTGCGTCGGCGCCGGCATTTCCCCGCCGCTGCGCTGGCATGGCGAACCGCGCGCCACCCGGGGATATGCATTGATTCTCACGGACCCGGACGCCCCGGATCCAAGGCATCCGCCCACACACACCTTCGTGCACTGGGTGGTGTCCTACCTTCCCGCCGGCGTCCACGCCCTGGCCGCCGGACAAAGCACCGCACTGCCCAGGGGCAGCCGCGTCAACGAAAACAGCACCGGCCACCGGCGATTCACGCCGCCCTGCCCTCCGGCCGGCCGGCATCGCTACATCTTCACGCTGGACG
>JBJKSR010000284.1:0-4253 GCA_046703965.1 Gammaproteobacteria bacterium
CAAAGTCGCTGCAGGCCTGCTTCGAGTCCGGGGCGACGGCGCGTTTTGCGTCCGCCACCAAGGACACGGCGGCGGTACGTTTGCACTTCAGCGCCTGGGGCCGCAGCGGGGCGCTGGTGCCGGTGCATCTTCAGGCCGGGCGGGCCACGGGCAACCGCATTGCCTATCGGGGTGCGGGGATCGACGCCTGGTGGCGGGCGTTGCCGATCGGCTACGAGCAGGGCTTCACCGTCAAGCGCGCGCCGACGGGCAAGGGCAAGCTGGTGCTCCAGCTCAAGGCGAGCGCGCCGGCGACGGTCCATGACGGCGTGCTCAGCTGGGGGGCGCTGCACTACGGCAAGCTCTACGTGACCGATGCGGCGGGGCACCGAATGCCCGCGCGGCTGAGCGCACGCGGGCGAAACGTGCTCATCCGCATCGCCGATGCCGGCGCACGCTATCCCCTCACCGTCGATCCGCTCGTGTGGATAGGTCAACGGGTGAGTCAAGGTGACAGTGTCCAATTTTTCGGGGAGACAGTGGTGGTCAAGGGCAAGACCGCGCTGATCGGGTCGACCGCCGGCCCCTTTGTTTATACCGAGTCGTCGAACGGGGTCTGGACCGAGAGCGCTCACCTGGTTCCTACCGGGCCAGGGGCCGCACCGGCCGGTGAAGTTGCGCTGAATGCCACGGGCACGGTTGCCTTGATCGCAGATGAGACGGCGACCGTCGGTTTCGACTACGCCGCCGGGAGGGCATGGGTGTTTACCAAGTCGTCGAACGGAACCTGGACGCAGACCGCGGCGCTTACGGCGAATCCTCCGCAATTTTTCGGATGGTTTGGCTCGGCCCTGGCAATAAATGCGGCGGGCAACGAAATTGTCGTCGGTGGGGTGTTCTCCGGGGGCTTCTACGGCAGAGTCTACGTATTTCGCGAATCCAACGGAACATGGACGCAAACCCAAGAGTTCGCACCCCCCGTATCCCTCGGTCGCGGCGGCTTCGGCAATTCGGTCGCGGTGAATGACTCCGGTTCGACCCTTCTCGCGGGAATTCCCGGTGCAACCGTAAATGGTAACTATTCCCAAGGGGCGGTGATGGCCTATTCCTATGCCGGCGGATCCTGGTCGCAGGGGACGATGCTGACGGCAGACAATGGCCAATATTTTGACGAATTCGGACTGGTGAGATTGGACGCTGCCGGTACCAGGGCACTTATTGGGGCGCCTGATGCAACCGTACCGGGTCACAACGTCGGTACCGGCGCAGCTTATATTTTTAATGACATCAACGGTACCTGGACCCAAGGCCAGGAAATCAGTCCCGACGACGGCGTGCAGGGCGCCAGTTTTGCCCAGGGTGGTTCGCTCGCCATCTCTGCCGATGGCAACACGGTCCTGGTGGGCTCCCCGCATCAAAACGGCTCTTTTGTCACGAACAAAAATAACATCACCTTTCACCAATTCGCGGGTGCCGCCTATGTTTTCAAAGACCTCAACGGGACCTGGAGCCAGACGAGCGAGTTGGACGTCGGTAGCCGCCCGCAGGACAAATACGGCCTGTTCGGTGATTCGGTCTCCATGTCCGGCAACACGATGTTGATAGGGGCGGGCAGCTACAATCCCCTCACCTCGGAACGCTACGGTTCCGCGTACTTTTACAGTCATCCGCAGTCGGATTTGTCCTTGGTGCTGGATGCGCCGGCGGTTGTGAATCCCTCGACGCAGTACACCAGCCAGGCGATTTTGACCAACAACAGTGCGAGCGCGAGCGCGCCGCTCACGGCGATCATGCCGCTGCCCGCGGGTGTGGACTATGTGTCGGTCGCTCCCACGCAAGGCAGCTGCAGTGAGACCTCGACCGCCGTGACTTGTAACTTGGGCCCCGTGGCAGGCAACGGGGGTAGCGCAAGCGTGGCGCTGACCCTGCAGGCACCGTCATCCGGGCAGATCAAGAACCAGGTAACGCTGGCTGACGTGAGTCCGGCGCTGAACGTGGTCAAGGATACGTCGGTGGGCGGGTCGCCGAGCGGGAGCGGTCTGACCAACCTGCAATTGGGTCAGTCGCAGAAGGGTACGGAGACCTTCAGCGTTGGGGGAACGGGATACCTCACGGTGACGGTGCACTCCTCCGACCAGGCGTTGCTGCCGGATGCGAATATCACCGGGGCGGGCAGCTGCACTGTGGCGAACGTGTGCACCCTGAGCGTTGAGCCGGTGGCGCAGCAGTCCGGCAGTGCGGACGTGACGGTGACCGTCACCGACAGCACGGGAGCGAGTGCCAGCGGGAGCTTCACGGTCTCGGTAGCGGCACCGCCGGCGCCGTCCTCGGGCGGCAGCAGCGGTGGCGGCGCACTCGGCGGGTTGGCTTTAGCCGCCCTGCTCGGTCTTGCCCTTGCGGGCGTCGGGGCGCGGAGGCGCGGTTAGCGGAGATCGTTACGAGGTTTTCCACCGATTGCGGTGGTTGGAGGGGGGGGTGGCCTACGGTTCAGCCACCCCTCCCCCGTCTGTTATCCTGCGGGTAGTGCGATGCATCGCTACTCGCCGTTGTTGAGGGCGTCTTCTTTCAGAAGGTCGCTGAGATACAGCGCCCGCGGGAGAGGTGGCATCTCGATGTTTAGGTGTTGGTATTGAATACGACTGTGCAGCGCAATGAGACTGCAGCGCCGCGGGCGCTGGAAATGCTGGGTATCAGTGAGGCGGAGGAGCGCGTCTACCGGTGGCTACTGGGATACGCTACTGCGACCACACAGGATCTGGCCCAGGCATTGTCCCTCACGCCGCACAAGGCCCAGCAGCTTCTCGTCACGCTCGAGACGAAGGGACTTGCCACGCATACGCCGGAGCGCCCGCGTCGCTATATTCCCGTTGCGCCGGATATTGCCGTAGAGGCGATGATTCTGCGGCATCAGAAAGGCTTGGAAGATGCGCGGCTTGCCGCGCAGGAATTGCAGAAGCAGGTGGCGGTGCGCCAACCCGAAGAGCGGGAGCAGATAGTCGAGCTATTGGCCAGTCGCGAGATTGAAGCTCAAATCTTCGAGCGGTTGCACGAGTCGGCGCGACACGAGATCGTTACCATGACTCGCTTGCCGATGCGGGTTTCTTCAATGGATATACCTTTCGAGCAGATTGAACAAAGTCAGCGCACTCAAAGGAAGGCGCACGCCAGGGGGGTGCATTTCCGAACCATTGTGGATGCGGAATTTCTCGCCGCGCCCGGAGCGTTGCGACTTGTACGGGCGGACATGAAGGCGGGTGAAGAAGTGCGGGTCATCCCCCATCTTCCATTCAAGATGATTCTCGCCGATCGATATATTGGACTTGCTCCCCTGAATTTAGAGCAACCGGATGGTCCTTCGCTGCTAGTGCGTTCCTCGGCGTTGCTCGACGCATTTCACATTCTCTTTGAGGTTCTTTGGGAACGGGCGGTACCCGTTTCGTCTGTGTCTGACGATGTTCTGGAATCCGATGATTCCGGCTTGCGATTCCCAGAAGGTTCCAAAGATCTGCTTCCCTTGATGGCGGCCGGGTTAAACGATAAGACCATCGCCCATGAACTGGACATATCCACACGCTCGCTCGAACGGCGCGTTGCCAAACTGATGCAGGCGCTTGGTACCAGGACTCGTTTTCAGACCGGTTGGTATGCGGCGTTGAGCCTGCCTCCCGTCGATTCCGACGCCCGGGATTCATGATGCATATGCGACGATTGTGTCTACGAGTTATCTCCTTCTCTACCAGCATGAGGCGATAGGACAATCGACGGTCAACCGGTGGCAAAGGATTCCTGATGATCAGTTTGCGGGGTCCGGATTAGCGCCGAGATATAAATGGAAAGCTATCGCGCAATCCGCCTGTGTACGGCTTTGTGGGGGCAACAAAGTCGGATTTCCGTCACGGCGCAAATCCGACATGGAAATCCGTAGACAAAGCAAAATCGCACTGAGATACTACTTGGGCGCATTCGCCGCGACGTGGAATGCTCTGCGTTCGCCGAGGCAACAGTGGCATTAGTGTCCCGCTTGATTGACGCGTTTCCCGCTATTTCGATGGGACCACCATGTCGCGCAGATTACTCATGTTTGTGTTTGGTGCAGTTGCAAAGGTGATTCGTGAAGAATCCGTACTTTAATTTTAGAGAAGTCGGCGGATTCCACGGAGGTGGGCATCTAGACTGCCGCGAACAGCGTCCAACGGTCGTTGGATTTTGCCTTTTGGTTGGAGGGAAAACCGTGTTTATGAACCGCAAGTGGAAGATGTCGGCAGCAGCGTTTG
>JBJKSR010000285.1:0-5012 GCA_046703965.1 Gammaproteobacteria bacterium
TGGCGACGGGCGCGGCGGGCAAGCGTTTCGTGCGCCAGTTTACGGCCGTGCGCCCCGCCGGCGGAATCTATATCGTGGACCCGAATGGACTGCTGATGATGACTTTCCCCGTACGCGCCGATCCGGAGGGCCTGGTCAAGGACCTGCGACATTTGCTGAACGTCAATTCATGACCCCGACGCCGTACACGTCCGCCCTGCCGTTTCCCGCACTGAGAGCGCGGGCACGTAGCTATATCGGTCTGTGCAAGCTGCGCGTGGTGGAGTTGATCGTGTTCACGGCGGTGGTGGGCATGCTGCTTGCCGTTCCCGGGTTTCCCCCGCTGGCGCGCGTGTTGCTTGCGACGCTGGGCATCGGCCTGGCCGCGGCTTCGGCGGCCGCGATCAACCATGTCATCGACCGCCACATCGACAACCGGATGCGGCGCACGTGTTACCGGCCGCTGCCGCGCGGCGCGCTGAACGAGCGCCAGGCGCTTGCGTTCGCCGCCGTGCTGGGCGTGGCGTCGATGGCAGTGCTTACTCTGGGCGTGAATCTGTTAAGCGCGGTGCTGACCTTCTGCGGCCTGATCGGTTACGCAGTGGTGTACTCGGCCTTCCTCAAGCACATTACGCCGCAGAACATCGTGCTCGGCGGGGCGGCGGGCGCCGTGCCGCCGGTCATCGGCTGGGCGGCGATGACCGGCACCGTCTCGCCGCAGGCGCTGGCACTGTTTCTCATTATCTTCGTGTGGACGCCGCCGCACTTCTGGGCGCTGGCGATTCACCGCCGGGACGATTATGCCGCCGCGGGCGTTCCCATGCTGCCCGTGACGCACGGCATCCGCCTCACCCGGCTGCACATCCTGCTCTACACGGTGCTGCTGGTAGCGGTCAGCCTCATGCCATGGTGGGTCGGCGCGAGCGGCTGGCTGTACCTGGTCGCGGCGCTGGCGCTCGGCGCGGGCTTTCTCTACCACGCCGCGAGGCTGTGGCGGGGGCGCGACGAGCGTGCGCCGATGGCCACGTTCCGCTACTCGATCCTCTATCTCTCGGTGCTCTTCTCGGCGCTGCTCGCCGACCATTACCTCGGGGCCCTGCTGGCGCGCTGAGCCGCGCCGCCCGGACGCGCTTCTCCTACAGCCAGCCTTTCTGGCGGGCGATCCGCGCCGCCTCGATGCGGTTGCCGGCCCCCAGCTTGCCGATGGCCTCGGAAAGGTAGTTGCGCACCGTGCCCTCGGACAGGCACAACGCCTTCGCGATGTCGCCGCTCGTATGCCCGTCCCCGGCCAGGCGCAGGACCTGGCGCTCGCGATCGTTGAGCGGGTCGTCGCTCTCCCACGCGGCCGTGGCCAGTTCCGGCGCGATGGCCTTGCCGCCCCCGTTGACCGTGCGCACCGCATCGGCCAACTGGTGGGCCGGCGCGTCCTTCAGCAGGTAGCCCCGGACGCCGGAATCGAGCGCACGCCGCAGGTAGCCGGGCCGGGCGAATGTCGTGACGATGATCACGCGTGCCCCGGCCGCGTCCCCCTTGAGGGCGGCGGCCAGTTCCAGGCCGCTCAGGCCCGGCATCTCGAAATCGGTCACTACGACGTCCGGGCTGGTTTCCCGCGCGAGCCGCAGGGCCTCCTTGCCGTCGGCGGCACGCGCCACCACGTCGATGTCGTCTTCCATCTCCATCATGGCGGCCAGCGCGCCGAGGATCATGGTCTGGTCTTCGGCTACCAGCACCCGGATCATGCGGACTGCCCGCCCAGGGTCGCGGGGGCGGCCTCTTCGGCGCCGGCGTTCCGCAGCGGCATCAGGATCGACAGGCAGGTACCGTCCCGCCCTGAGGTGACGTCCAGATGGCCGGCCACGTTCTTCAGCCGCTCGCGCATGCCCCTGAGCCCGTTGCCTTCACGCACCGGGCCGCCGCGGCCGTCGTCCCTGACCGTCAACTGCAGCTGCCCGCCGCGGCGGTCCAGCTCGATCCGGCAGTGCCGCGCGTTGGCGTGGCGAATCACGTTGGTCACGGCCTCGCGCAGCACCATGGCGAGGAGCGATTCCTGGGTGCCCGAGAGCCGCGGCGGATCGACCTTTTCCGCCAGGCTCACGTTGGCGGAGGTCAGCGCCGCCCGTGCATTGGCGAGCTCGGCGTCGAGGCCGCCGCTGCGGTAGCCGCCCACCGCTTCCCGGACCTGCTGCAGCGCATTGCGCGAGATGTGCTCGACCTCGCGGATTTCCCGGGCGGCCCCCGGCAGGTCGCGCTCTGCCAGCCGCGCCGCCAGCTCGGCCTTGACCGTGATCAGCGTCAGCGTGTGCCCGAGCAGGTCGTGGAGGTCGCGGCCGATGCGTTCGCGCTCGGCGGTCGCCGCGAGGCGCTTGACCTCGTCCTGCGATCGCTGCAGTGCGCGGTGCTGGCGATGGCGTTCCGCGCCCCAGATATTGGCGAGGCCGACGACGGCGGTCACGGCGGGCGCCCAGAGCCATTGCCCGAGGGGGGTGCCGAGCCACAGGTATTCGATGGTACCGGCCGCGGCGAGGCCGGCGAGGGCGAGGAGCGCGGGGCGCGGCCGCATGCCGTAGCCGACGAAGGCCCCGGCATAAATCAACAGCCCGCCGCCGCTGATGCTGAACGGGATCATGGCGCAACCCATCGCGGCGATGATGCCGATGATCCACAGGCGTTCCCGGGGCGGTGCCCAGTGGAAGCGGAAGTACAGTGGCAGGAAGATGGCCAGGGCCACGGCGGTGGCCAGACGTGTTTCGACGGAGGTGGATTGCAGCGCCCAGGGGATGAAGAAAAAGCCCAGCCAGACCAGCCACAGGTAAGGCGCCCAGCCCATGGCGGTGTCGCAGGGCAACAGGCGGCGGTGCAGCCACAGGAACGGGGCCGCCAGGGATTGCAGGAAGGGGTGAGTCCGCATGGTCACTAGATTACGCCATTGTCCGCCTGGCTCGCCGGCTCAGCGGTCCTGGATGCGGCGCCACCCGCGTTGCGCGAAGCGCAGGCACACGGCGGTGAACCCGGCGAGATAGAGCACGTGGGCCAGCAAGTGGCCCCCGGTGCCCTCGTGCACGATCCCGAGCGCGATCCGCGACAGGTGGTAGGCGGGCAGGGCGAGCGCGAAATCCTGCAGCCAGTGGGGAAACAGGTGCAGGGGTACCCACAGCCCCGAGAGCACGGACATGGGGAGGTAGATGAGGTTGATGATGGCGGGCGAGGATTGGCCGCCGGCGCGCAGGCCGATCGCGAGGCCCAGGGCGCAGAATGGCAGGGTGCCGGGCACGAGGGTCGCGAACAGCGCGAGCCAACTCGCGACCGGCAGGCGCACGTGACCGAACACGATGCCCAGGATCGAGAGCAACGCCACGATGAGGAGCGCGAACAGCATCGCCATCGCCGCCTTGGAGAACAGATAGGCCGTGGGCGGCAGGGGGCTGACCCGCTTCAGGGCGAGGATCCCGTGTTCGCGTTCCATGGCGATGCCCACGCCGAATCCGAACAGGGACGGCGCCATGATGCCGAAGGTGCCGTAGGTGGCGAGCATGTAGGTCGCCACCTCGCCGCCCTTGCCATGGCCGAACATCAGGCCGAAAAACAGGTAGAAGATGGTTGGGAATAGCAGCGTCGGCAGGGCGAAACCGGGCATGCGCAGCACGCTCCAGAACTGGAACGCGGCTTCGCGCAGGTACACGCCGAGCGTGTCGCGCCGGCGCCAGGATTCGATTGCGGCGGTATTCATGCGGCTTCCTCCATGTCGGGTGTTCCGGTGAGCGCGATGAACGCCTCTTCCAGGCGCGCACCCGCGACTTCCAGGTCGTGCAGGTCCGGGTCGAGCTTCAGCAGTTCGAACACCACCGCCTCCGGGTGCGCGGCGGCCACCTCCAGGCGTTCTCCCGCGCGCGAGACGGAGCTCACCCCGGGCAATGCCCGGATCCGCTCGGCGGCGACGCGCGTGATGCACCGGATGCGCCTTTGCGCCACCGTGCGCTTGATCTCCTCCGGGGAGCCGGAGGCGACGATACGGCCGCGATTGACCACCACGATGCGGTCGGCGAGTGCGTCGGCTTCCTCCAGGTAATGCGTGGTGAGCAGCAGGGTGCGGCCGTCCTCGGCGAGGGTGCGCGCGGTCGCCCACAGCGCCCGCCGGGCTTCCACGTCGAGCCCGGCCGTCGGCTCGTCCAGGAAGAGCAGCTCCGGGTTGCCGCACAACGCGAGGGCGAACATCAGCCGTTGCTTCTGGCCGCCCGAGAGCTTGGCCACGGGGCGCCGGGCGAGGTCCTCGATGCCCGCGAGTTCGAGTGCTTCGCGCGTCGACATCGGTTCCGGGTAGTACCCCGCGTAAAGGGCAAGGACCTCGTGCACGCGCGCGTGCCCGTCCAGTCGCGCGTCCTGCAGCATGGCACCGATGCGCCGGCGTGCCGACACGTCGCGCGGCGGGCGGCCGAACAGTTCGGCCCGGCCGGAGGTGGGCACGGCCAGGCCGAGGAGGAGGTTCACGCTCGTGGTCTTGCCGGCGCCATTGGGGCCGAGCAGGGCCAGGATCTCGCCCCGCCTGATGTCCAGGTCGATGCCGTCGACGGCCGTTACATTGCCGTAGCGCTTGGTCGCGGCGGCCAGCCTCGCGACTGTCTCGTTCTCTTCGTCGGATGCCATGTCGTGTTTCCGGATCGAGGTGCGGACAGAATGGCGTAACGTGAAGTCGGGGGGTAGTCCCGTTTGTCAGGACTTTCGGGTGACAACCGTCATGTTTGCCGGAGAAGATTCTCGCAACGGCGCCACGCCGCAACGAGAAAGACTCTCGCAGAGGCGCAGAGAGCGCCAGGGAGAAAGAAGGTACGGTTTGTTTCCCTCTTTCTTGCGTAGCGAGAAAGGGCGAGTTGGCGGGGAATTGGAAAGCTGATCGCGACTGAAGTTGCTCCCACAGGTGCCGAACGAAGGGGTGTAGGAGCGGCTTCAGCCGCGTTGCCTTCTGACGGGCTTCTTCTTCCTTGGCGCACACGGCGCCTCTGCGAGAGTCTTTCTTCTTGTGTTGCGCTCCTGCGAGA
>JBJKSR010000286.1:0-20735 GCA_046703965.1 Gammaproteobacteria bacterium
GCGATTACGCGCTGAAGGCGACCTCGCGCGGGCGCATCACTGCCCGCCAGATCGAGGCCGCGCGCCGGGCGATGACGCGACACGTCAAGCGCGGCGGCAAGATCTGGATCCGCATCTTCCCCGACGTCCCGGTCACCAAGAAGCCGATCGAGGTGCGCATGGGCAAGGGCAAGGGCAACGTCGAGTACTGGATCGCCCAGATCAAGCCCGGGCGCGTGCTGTACGAAATGGAAGGGGTCTCCGAGGAGGTGGCGCGCGAGGCGTTTCGCCTGGCCGCGGCCAAGCTCCCGGTACAGACCTCGTTTATCAGCCGGCAGGTGGGTTGAGATGAACGCGAGCGAACTGCGGGACAAGGACGGGAAGGCCCTCCGGAAGGAGCTCGACGAGCTGCGCCGAGAGGCTTTCAAGCTGCGCATGCAGCAGGGCACCGGCCAGCTGGGCCGGCCCAGTGAAATCAAGCGCGTGCGCCGCGACCTGGCGCGCGTCCTCACGGTGCTCGGCGAGCGCGAGAAGGCGGGTAAACAGTCATGAGCGAAGCGGAACACAACGAACACAAGGAACGCCTGCTGACCGGCCGCGTCGTCAGCACGGCGATGGAGAAGACGGTGGCGGTGCGTGTCGAGCGCATGGTCAAGCATCCGGTGTACGGCAAGTACATCCGGCGCAGCACCAAGATGCTGGCGCACGACGAGGGCAACGAGTGCCGGGTCGGCGATACCGTGAACATCACGCCGTGCCGTCCGGTGTCCAGGCGCAAGTCGTGGCGGGTGGCCGCCGTGGTCGAGCGTGCGGCGGGTGCGGCGGCTGACGCCGGCGCAGAAGCGTAAGGAGCGGCTCCGATGATTCAGATGCAGACCGAGCTGAATGCGGCTGACAACAGCGGGGCCAAGCGCCTGCGCTGCATCAAGGTGCTGGGCGGCTCGAAGCGCCGCTATGCCGGCATCGGCGACGTGATCAAGGTCAGCGTGGCCGACGCGATTCCGCGCGGCCGCGTGAAGAAGGGCGAGGTGTACAACGCGGTGGTGGTGCGTACGCGCAAGGCGATCCGTCGTTCCGACGGTTCCGCGATCCGCTTCGACACCAATGCGGCGGTGCTTCTCAACCCGCGCCTGGAGCCTATCGGTACCCGTATCTTCGGCCCGGTGACGCGTGAGTTGAGGACCGAGAGGTTCATGCGCATCATTTCGCTTGCGCCCGAAGTGCTCTGAGGAGAGGCCGAGATGCAGAGAATTCGCAAGGGCGACGAAGTGATCGTCACGACCGGCAAGGACAAGGGCCGGCGTGGCACCGTGATCCGCACCTATGCCGACGGCCGGGTGCTGGTCGAGGGGGTGAACAACGTGCGCAAGCACATGAAGCCCAATCCGGCCACGGGCGCCAAGGGCGGCATCGTCGACAAGGAGATGCCCCTGGACGCCTCGAACGTGATGCTTTACAACCCGGTCACCAAGAAGGGCGACCGTGTCGGCTACAAGCGCCTTGACGACGGGCGCAAGGTCAGGGTTTTCCGTGCCACCGACGAACTGGTGGATGTGTGAGGGATACGAGATGACGGGCTTGCAAGAGCAATATCGCAAGGAGGTCGTACCGGCGCTGACCAAGCGCTTCGGCTACGAGAACCCCAATGCGGTACCGAAGCTGGTGAAGATCACGCTCAACATGGGCGTGGGCGAGGCGGTGTCCGATCGCAAGGTGATCGAGCACGCCACCAACGACCTGCAGAAGATCAGCGGCCAGAAGCCGCTGGTCACGATGGCCCGCAAGTCGGTCGCCGGGTTCAAGATCCGCGAGGGCTGGCCGATCGGCTGCAAGGTGACCCTTCGCGGCGCCCGCATGTACGACTTTCTGGAGCGCCTGATCAAGGTCGCAATCCCGCGCGTGCGCGATTTCCGCGGGCTGTCGCCGCGCGCGTTTGATGGCCGCGGCAACTACAGCATGGGCGTCCGCGAGCAGATCATTTTCCCGGAAATCGATTACGACCAGATCGATGCAATCCGCGGCATGGACGTGACCTTCACGACCACTGCCAAGACCGACGAGGAAGGCCGTGCGCTCCTGGAAGCGTTTGCCTTCCCGTTCCGCAACTGAGGTAAACATGGCCAAGAAATCCATGATCATGCGAGACGAGAAGCGCCGGAAGCTGGCGGAGAAGTACGCCGAGCGCCGCGCCGCCCTGAAGCGGGAGATCAAGCGCCCCGACTCCACGATGGAAGAGCGCATGCGGGCGGCCCAGCAGTTGGCCGAGCTGCCCCGCGACTCGAGCCCCGCGCGTCAGCGCCGGCGCTGCGCCATCACCGGGCGCCCCAAGGGGACCTATCGCAAGTTCGGCCTGGGCCGCAACAAGGTGCGTGAAGTCGTCATGCGGGGCGACGTGCCCGGCGTCTCCAAGGCGAGCTGGTGAGGAGCGCACGATGAGCATGCACGATCCCATCGCCGATCTACTGACCCGGATCCGCAACGCCCAGCAGGCGCGCCACGCCGAGGTCGATGTGCCCGGCTCGCGCCTCAAGCAGGAAGTGGCCCGGGTGCTGAAGGAAGAGGGCTACATCGAGGATTTCTCCGTGACGGCCGCGGAAGGCGGCAAGTCGAGCCTGAAGATTCGACTCAAGTACTACCAGGGACGGCCCGTGATCGACAAGATCAAGCGCGTGAGCCGGCCCGGGTTGCGTATCTATCGGGGCAAGGACGAGTTGCCGCGCGTGCGCGGCGGCTACGGCGTTGCCATCATTTCCACCTCGCACGGCCTGATGAGCGATCGCGCGGCACGCGCGGCGGGTCACGGCGGCGAGGTGCTCTGCGAAGTGTGTTGAGGAACCGGCATGGCACGTACCGCGGTTAAACCCATCCCGACCCTCAAGGGCGTTGAGCTCGCCATCGAGCACCAGACGGTCCGCGTCAAGGGACCGAAGGGCCAGCTCGAGGCGGTAATCAACGCCGAGGTGTTGCTCGGCAAGGACGAGAACTCCGTGTCCTTCACGCCGCGTTCGGGAAGCAAGGACGCGATCGCCCAGTGCGGCACCGCTCGCTCGCTCGTGCGCAACCTCATGCTGGGCGTGACCGAGGGCTACGAGCGCCGCCTGGCCCTGTTCGGCGTGGGCCTGCGCGCCCAGGCGCAGGGCAGGAAGCTCAACCTCACGCTGGGATTCTCGCATCCCGTCGACTACGAGGTGCCGGAAGGGATTACGGTGGAGACGCCGAGCCAGACCGAGATCGTGGTGCGCGGCATCGACAAGCAACGGGTCGGCCAGGTGGCCGCTGAAATTCGCGCTTTCCGTCCGCCCGACGCCTACAAGGGCAAGGGCCTGCGCTACGCCGAGGAGCGCGTGGTGCTCAAGGAAGCGAAGAAGAAGTAAGGGTGCATAAGTCATGGTGAACAAGTACGAAGCTCGCGCACGCCGCTCACGCCGCGCCCGCGCCCACATCCGCCGCCTCCGCGCGATGCGCCTGACGGTGCACCGCACGCCGCGCCACATCTACGCGCAGCTCATCGACGCAAGCGGCGAGCGCACGCTTGCGACCGCCTCGACGGTGGAGCAGGACGTGCGCAAGGGGCTGAAGTCGACAGGCAACGTCGAAGCCGCCGCCGCCGTGGGCAAGCTGATTGCCGAGCGGGCCAAGGCGGCCGGGGTCGAGGATGTGGCCTTCGACCGCGCCGGCTACAAGTATCACGGCCGTATTCGCGCGCTGGCCGACGCCGCGCGCGAAGCGGGCCTTCGTTTCTAAGGGGATCAAGCGCATGGCGAAACCGATGGAAGCTGCAACGGACCAGATCGAGAAGCTGGTTGCTGTCAACCGCGTGGCCAAGGTGGTGAAGGGCGGGCGCCAGTTCGGCTTTACCGCGTTGATGGTGGTCGGCGACGGCGCCGGCAAGGTGGGCTTCGGCTACGGCAAGGCACGCGAGGTGCCGGCCGCGATTTCCAAGGCCACCGAGCAGGCGCGGCGCAGCATGGTCAAGGTGCCGCTCAACGACGATACCCTGCATTACCCGCTGGAAGGCCGTCACGGTGCCACGCGGGTGCGCATCCAGCCGGCCTCGGCCGGTACCGGCGTAATCGCCGGCGGCGCGATGCGCGCGGTGTTCGAGGTGGCGGGCGTGCGCAACGTGCTCGCCAAGAGCTTCGGTTCGCGCAATCCCATCAACGTGGTCCGGGCCACGATGCAGGCCCTGGCCGCGATCGAATCCCCGCAGGCGATCGCCGCCAAGCGCGGCAAGTCGGCCGCTGACATCCGGAGTTGATCATGGCTGGAAAGAAGAGCGCGAAGCAGGTCAAGCTGACCCTGGTCCGGAGCGCCGCCGGGCGCCTGCGGGCGCACCGGGACTGCGTGCGCGGGCTCGGCCTGCGCAAGACCGGCTCCAGTTCCGTCGTGCTCGACACGCCGGAAAACCGCGGCATGATCGACAAGATTGCCTACATGCTCCGTGTCGAGGAGGTGTCCTGATGCGACTCAATGACCTGAAGCCCGCCGCCGGCAGCAAGCGCGAGCGGACCCGCGTCGGGCGCGGCCTGAGCGGCGGCCGCGGCAAGACCGCGGGACGCGGCCACAAGGGCCAGCATTCGCGCTCGGGCGGCTATCACAAGGTCGGCTTCGAGGGCGGGCAGATGCCGCTGCAGCGCCGCTTGCCGCACGTGGGCTTCACCTCGCCCATGAAGGCGAGCCGTGCCGAGCTGCGCCTGGACGCGCTCGGCAAGCTCGAGGGCGACACCGTCGACCTGGCCGCCCTGGTGGCGGCCGGCCTGGTGCCCGCGGGTGCGGAACGGGTGAAGATCATCCTCGCCGGCACCGTCGAGCGCGCCTTTACCGTGCAGGGCACCGAGGTGGTGCCGACGCGCGGCGCGCGCGCGGCCAACGAGAACGCCGGCGGCCAGATCGGCGCGACCGGCGGCAAGAAGGCGGCCGGGGCCCGCAAGAAGAAGGCCTCGTCCGCGAAGGCGAAGGACGACGCCGAACCCGCCTCCGGGGACGAGAGTAAAGACTGATGGCCGGTCCTGCCCAACAACAGGCCTTCGGTTCGCTCGGCGACATTTTCCGCTCGGGCGATCTGCGCAAGCGCCTGCTCTACCTGGCGGGCGCACTGGTGGTGTTCCGTATCGGTATTCACGTGCCGGTGCCCGGCATCGACCCCACCGCGTACGCGCACCTGTTCAGCCAGCACTCGGGCGGGATCCTCGGCATCTTCAACGTGTTCTCGGGCGGCGCCCTGAAGCAGATGTCGATCTTCGCGCTCGGCGTCATGCCCTACATCTCGGCCTCGATCATCATCCAGATGCTGACCTCCGTGGTACCCAGCCTGGAGGCGATCAAGAAGGAAGGCCAGGCGGGGCAGCGCAAGATCACGCGCTACACACGCTATTCCACGGTGGGCCTGGCGCTGTTCCAGTCGCTGGGCGCCGCCTTCGCCCTGCAGAGCCAGGGTGTGGCCCTTGATCCGGGCCCCGGCTTCGTGGTCACCGCCACGGTGAGCCTGGTGACCGGCACCATGTTCCTGATGTGGCTGGGCGAGCAGGTCACCGAGCGCGGCCTGGGCAACGGCATCTCGATGATCATCTTCGCCGGCATCGTTGCCGGGCTGCCCTCGGCCATCGCCGGCACGCTCGACCTGGTGCGCAACGGCGAACTGTCCTCGATCCTGGCGATCCTCATCTTCGCCGGCGTCATTTTGGTTACGGCCTTCGTCGTGTTCGTGGAAAGCGGCCAGCGCCGGATCACGGTGAACTACGCCAAGCGGCAGCAGGGCCGGCGCATGTATGCGGCACAGACCAGCCACCTGCCGCTCAAGCTGAACATGTCGGGCGTGATTCCGCCGATCTTCGCCTCCAGCATCATCCTGTTCCCGGTGACCCTGGCGGGATGGCTGGGCCAGAGCTCCGGCTTCGGCTGGCTGCAGAGCGTGAGCCTGTGGTTGTCGCCGGGCCAGCCCCTGTACGTGGTGCTGTTCGCGGTGCTGATCATCTTCTTTACGTTCTTCTATACCGCCCTCACCTTCAACAGCGACGAGACCGCGGACAACCTGAAGAAATCCGGCGCCTTCATCCCGGGCATCCGGCCCGGCAAGCAGACGGCGGGCTACGTCGACACCGTGCTTACCAAACTGACCCTGTGGGGGGCGCTCTACCTGGTGGTGGTCTGCCTGCTGCCGGAATTCCTGATCACCTACACGCACGTGCCGTTCAACTTCGGCGGCACCTCGCTTTTGATCGTCGTCGTCGTGGCCATGGACTTCATGGGCCAGTTGCAGGCCCACATGATGACGCACCAGTACGAGGGACTGCTCAAGCGGGCCCGCATGCGCGGGCTGCAGCGCTGAGTCCCGGGAGAGAACGATGAAAGTAAGAGCTTCGGTCAAGAAAATCTGCCGCAATTGCAAGATCATACGGCGCCGCGGGGCGGTGCGGGTGATCTGCTCGGACCCGCGGCACAAGCAGCGCCAAGGCTGATTCGGCTTGAGTCGGCAGCCTTCTATTGGTAAAATGGATGGTTCACTTCGCGGCCCCTTGAGCCGCGCCGAGAGAAAGTAATGGCACGTATTGCAGGCATCAACATTCCGCCGCACAAGCACGCCGTGATCGGCTTGACGGCGATCTACGGCATCGGCCGCACCCGCGCGGCGCAGATCTGCGCGGCGGCCGGCGTGGAGACCAGTCGCCAGGTCAAGGACCTGTCCGAGAGCGAGCTGGAGGCGATCCGCCAGGCGCTCGGCAACTACAAGGTCGAGGGCGACCTGCGGCGCGAGATCAGCATGAACCTCAAGCGGCTGATGGACCTCGGAACGTACCGCGGCATCCGTCACCGCCGCGGCCTGCCGGTGCGCGGACAGCGTACCCGCACCAATGCCCGCACGCGCAAGGGCCGCGTGCGCCGCAGCGCCAAGCGCTGAAGATTCCGGGAGAGTATTGATTCATGGCGAAGCCGGCGACCAAGACGCGCAAGCGGATCAAGCAGCAGGTGGTGGACGGGATCGTGCACGTTCACGCGTCCTTCAACAACACCATCATTACCATCACCGACCGCAAGGGCAATACCCTGTCGTGGGCGACCGCCGGCGGTTCGGGCTTCCGCGGCTCGCGCAAGTCGACACCGTTCGCCGCCCAGGTGGCGGCCGAGCGTGCCGGTACCGCGGCCCAGGAATACGGCGTGAAGAACCTGGAGGTCGAGATCCGCGGCCCCGGCCCCGGCCGTGAATCGGCGGTGCGGGCGCTCAACAACCTGGGTTTCCGCGTGCTGTCGATTTCCGACGTGACGCCGATCCCGCACAACGGCTGCCGGCCGCCCAAGAAGCGCCGGGTTTGACGGGGGTTTAACAGACTATGGCACGTTACATTGGTCCCAAGTGCAAGCTCGCCCGACGCGAGGGCACCGACCTGTTCCTGAAAAGCCCGATCAAGGCGCTCGACCAGAAGTGCAAGATCGACCGCCTGCCGGGCCAGCACGGCGCGGCCACCCGCCGCGGCCGCATGTCCGACTATGGCTTGCAGCTGCGCGAGAAGCAGAAGCTGCGCCGCATGTACGGCGTGCTCGAGCGCCAGTTCCGCCGCTATTACAAGGAGGCCGCGCGCCGCAAGGGAGCCACCGGCGCCCTGCTGCTGCAGCTCCTGGAGTCGCGGCTGGACAACGTGGTCTACCGCATGGGCTTTGCCTCCACGCGTGCCGAGGCGCGCCAGCTGGTGGGCCACAAGGGCGTCACCGTCAACGGCAAGCCCGTGAATATCCCCAGTTACGAAGTCAAGCCCGGCGACGAGATCGCGCTCAACGACCGTGCCCGCAAGCAGACGCGGGTGGAGATGGCGCTGGAAATCTCGCGCCAGATCGAGCGGCCCGGCTGGGTCGAGGTTGACGAGAAGGCCTGCAAGGGCGTGTTCAAGGCCATGCCGGAACGCGATGAGTTGCTGCCCGACATCAACGAGAATCTGGTCGTCGAGCTGTATTCGAAGTAAACGCATAGTCGAGGTTCGAAACCCATGGAAATGTCCGTATCCGAGTTCCTGAAGCCGCGGATCGCGAGCTTGACCCAGCTCGGTGAAAACCGCACCCGCATCGTTCTCGAACCGCTGGAGCGCGGTTTCGGTTATACGCTGGGCAACAGCCTGCGCCGGGTGCTGCTGTCGTCCATGCCGGGCGCGGCCGTGGTCGAGGCCGAGATCGACGGCGTCCTCCACGAGTACACCGCGATCGACGGCGTGCAGGAAGACGTGGTCGAGATCCTGCTCAACCTGAAGCACCTCGCGATCAGCATGCACGCCCGCGACGAGGCCACCCTCACGCTCAACGCCAAGGGCGAGGGCGTGGTCACCGCCGGCGACATCCAGGTCGACCATGACGTGGAGATCGTCAACAAGGACCTGGTCATTGCCCATCTCGCCAAGAACGGCAAGCTCTCCATGCGCCTGCAGGTGATGCGCGGGCGCGGCTATATGCCGGTGCTCAAGCGCTACGAGGACGAGAGCCAGGGCCGCAAAATCGGCAAGCTCAAGCTGGACGCCACCTTCACGCCCATCCGCCGCGTGGCCTATCACGTCGAGGCGGCCCGCGTGGAGCAGCGCACCGACCTGGACAAGCTGATCTTCGACATCGAGACCAACGGCACCATCGGCGCTGAAGAGGCGCTGCGCCGCGCGGCCGGCATCCTGACCGACCAGCTCTCGGTGTTTGCCGACCTGAGCGCCGTTACCTCGCGCACCCCGACCGAGAGCCGCAGCATGAAGCCCATCCTGCTCAAGCCGGTCGAGGAGCTGGAGCTTACCGTGCGCTCGTCCAACGCGCTCAAGGCCGAGACCATCCGCTACGTGGGCGACCTGGTGCAGAAAACCGAGGAAGACCTGCTCAAGACCCCGAACCTGGGCCGCAAGTCGCTCACCGAGATCAAGGACGTCCTGGCCCGTCACGAGCTTGCGCTCGGGATGAAGCTCGAGGACTGGCCGCCGGCGGCAATCGCCGAGCGGCGGGCTTCCTGAGGAGAACAGAGTCATGCGTCACCGCAATTCCGGCCGTGCACTCAGCCGCACCAGCTCGCACCGCGCGGCGCTGATGCGCAACATGAGCAAGTCACTGATCGAGCACGAGCAGATCCGCACCACCGTGCCCAAGGCCAAGGAACTGCGCCGGGTGGTGGAGCCGCTGATCACGCTGGCCAAGAACGACAGCGTGGCCAACCGCCGCCTCGCCTTCAACCGGCTGCGCGACGACGCCACGGTCGCCAAGCTCTTCACCGACCTCGGCCCGCGCTTCAAGGAGCGGCCGGGCGGCTACCTGCGCATCCTCAAGGCCGGCTTCCGGCCCGGCGACAACGCCCCGGTCGCCATCGTCCAGTTGGTGGAAGAAAAGGAAACCGAAGCCGCCTGACGAATCCGAGAGGCACGAAAAGCGAAAGGCCGCCCACGGGGCGGCCTTTTTGCATCGGGCCTTATCTGAAAGGCTAAAGGCAAGACCAGACCCCGCAATCGACCGTCGATAAGCGCGGATCGTGGCCCTATGAGGCCCCATACATGCTGTCGCTGGACCGCAATTCCCGCTACTTATATACCACCGAGCCACCGAAAGGGAAAGTTCTTGTGATAAAACTAGCCTTACCAGGAGGGCGCCGATAATTGAAGCGCATTCCGGGACAATATCTTGCGTCGTACAGCTGAGTAAGGGTCATGAGCCGATGGCGCTAGCCGCCCGATTTGTCGTCGGCGAAAACAAGGGTCAGGTACCCGGCAGCCAGATCCAGGTGATGACGACGATCGAGATGGCGCCGACGATGACGTTCAGGGGCAGGCCGAAGCGTACGAAGTCGGTGAAGCGGTAGCCGCCGGGGCCGTAGACCATGAGGTTGGTCTGGTAGGCGATCGGCGTGGTGAAGTTGGCCGAGGCGGCCATCGCGATGGTGATCGCATAGGGCAGGAAGGCCAGGCCGAGGGCGGCGACCGCCGAGTAGGCGAGCGGGAACATGAGCACGGCGGCGGCGTTGTTGCCGATGAAGGCGGTGAATACCGCGGTAACGACGTACACCACGATCAGCAAGCCGAGCGGGGAGCCCTCGGCGAGCTGGAGCAGCGGATGCGCGATGATACCCGCCGCGCCCGTGTGCACCAGCGCGGCGGCGATGCCGAATGCCGAGCCGATGACGAGGATGACCTGCAGTTCGATCGAGCGGCGGGCCGCGGAGAGGTTGATGCAGCGGGTCCCGACCATGGCCACGGCGGCGAAAACGGCGGCGGGGGCGAGCGGCACGACGCGGGCGGTGACCAGGCCGATCACGGCGCCGAGGATCAGCCACGCAATCCAGGCGCGCTCGTAGTGCGGCTGCACGCTGCCTTCCAGCGGACGCAGCAAAAGAAAATCGCGGCTGTGCTGGTGGCGGCGCTGGAATTCGGGCGGCGCCTCGAGCAGCAGCGTGTCGCCGGCCGCGAGCGTGATGGCACCGATCTTGCCGGTCACGCGCTTTCCGGCGCGGGCGACGGCGATGACCACGGCGCCGTAGCGCGAGCGGAAACGGCCTTCGCGCACTGTGCGGCCGACGATGGGGTTCTCCGGCGCGATCACCGCCTCGATCAGGCGCCGGTCGGGGCGCGGCGTGTCGAGCTTGAAGACCTGGCCGGTGGCGGGGACCAGCCCGCGCATCTTCTGCAGGTCGGCGACCGACTCGACGATGCCGGCGAACACCAGCCGGTCCTCTTCTTCCAGCAGCTCCCCGGGGCCGGGCGCCGGAATGAGGTTCCCGGCCCGTTCGATCTCCACCACGTAGAGCCCGGGAAGATGACGCAGACCGGCGGCCTCGAGCGTCTGCCCGGCCAGCGAACTGCCCGCCGGCATCAGCATTTCCACCGTGTACTCGCGCGGGTCGGTGAATTCGCCCATGGCGCCCTGGCGGTCGGGCAGCAGGCGGCGGCCGAAGACCAGGATGTAGAGGAAGCCGGCCACGGCCACGGGCAGGCCCACCGCGCCGATCGTGAAAAAGCCGAGCCCGGGCCCGTGCGTTGCCGAGGTCAGCAAGCCGTTGACGATGATGGTGGTGCTGGTGCCGATCAGCGTGCAGGTCCCGCCGAGAATGGCGGCGAAGGACAGCGGCATCGCCAGGCGCGAGGCGGCGAACCGCTGGCGCTTGCCCCAGTCGAGCACGGCCGGGAGCAGGGCGGCGACCACGGGCGTGTTGTTGATGAACCCGCTGACCACCGCGGCCGGAAACATGATCCGGAGCTGGGCGATCCACAGCCGCCGGGTTCGCCCGAACAGCCAGCGGGCCGGCGCACTTACGGCGCCGGTGCGCTGCAGGCCCGCCGCCACGACGTAGAGGGCGGCGACCGCGATCAGTCCGGGGTTGGCAAAACCGGTGAACACCTTCTCCAGCGGCGCGCAGCCGGTGACGGCGAGTATCGCGAGTCCGCCGACCAGCGGCAGGTCCGGCGGCATGCGCGGCCAGGCAAGGGCGAGCACCACCGCGCCGAGCACGGCGAGGGTGAGTATCGCTTCCCAGCCCATCAGGCGGTTTCCGTGTGGCGCCCGGCGGCCTCGAGGACCGGCGCCAGGAACGCGGCCGTATGCGAACCGGGGGCTTCGGCGAGTTGTTCGGGCGTGCCGGTGGCCACCACGTCGCCTCCGCCGTCTCCCCCCTCCGGCCCGAGGTCGACGATCCAGTCGGCGGTCTTGATGACGTCGAGGTTGTGCTCGATCACCACCACGGTGTTGCCGTGCGAGCGCAGGCGCAGCAGCACGGCGAGCAACTGGCGGATGTCGTGGAAATGCAGCCCGGTGGTGGGCTCGTCGAGGATGTAGAGCACCCGGCCGGTATCGCGCCGGCTCAGCTCGCGGGCAAGCTTGATGCGCTGCGCCTCTCCGCCGGAGAGCGTGATCGCGCTCTGGCCCAGGCGGATATAGCCCAGGCCCACGGTGACGAGCGTATCCAGCCGGTGATGGATCGCCGGCACGTTCTCGAAGAAGTCGCGCGCCTCTTCCACGGTCATGTCGAGCACCTGCTCGATGGTGCGTCCCTTGTAATGGATCTGCAGGGTTTCGCGATTGTAGCGCGAGCCGTGGCACACGTCGCAGGCCACGTAAATGTCGGGCAGGAAGTGCATCTCCACCTTGACCAGGCCCTCGCCCTGGCAGGCCTCGCAGCGTCCGCCGCGCACGTTGAAGGAGAAGCGCCCCGGCTTGTAGCCGCGGGCCCGGGCCTCCGGCGTCTGCGCGAACAGCTCGCGGATGCCGGTGAAGATCCCCGTATAGGTGGCCGGGTTGGAGCGCGGCGTGCGCCCGATCGGGCTCTGGTCGATGGCGATGACCTTGTCGAGAGCTTCCAGGCCCTCGATTCCGCCGTGCGGCGCGGGATCGGTGTTGGCCTTGTTGAGGATGCGCTCGCCCGCCGCCTGCAGCGTGTCCAGCACCAGCGTGGACTTGCCCGAGCCCGAGACGCCGGTCACGCAGGTCAGCAGGCCGAGCGGGATCTCGACGTCGATGTGCTTGAGGTTGTTGCCATGGGCGTCGCGGACCGTGAGTACGTGCCCCTGCTTTGGATGGCGGCGTGCCTGGGGCACGGGGATGCTGCGCCGCCCGGCGAGGTAGTCGGCGGTAAGCGAATCGGCGTGGTCCACGATCTCCGCGGGGGTGCCCGCGGCGACGACTTCGCCGCCGTGCGCGCCGGCGCCGGGCCCCATGTCCACCAGGTAGTCGGCGCTGCGCATCGCCTCCTCGTCGTGCTCGACCACGATCACCGTGTTGTCGAGGTCGCGCAGGCGCGTGAGCGTGTCGATGAGGCGACGGTTGTCGCGCTGGTGCAGTCCGATCGAGGGCTCGTCGAGCACGTACATCACGCCGGTCAGGCCGGAGCCGATCTGGCTGGCGAGGCGGATGCGCTGGGCTTCGCCGCCGGACAGACTCTCGGTACTGCGGGCCAGCGTCAGGTAGCCGAGCCCGACGTCGACCAGAAAGCCGAGGCGCGCATGCAGCTCGCGCTGGATGCGCCGCGCGATCTCGCCGCGCTGCCCGGGCAGATCCAGGCCGTCGAAAAAACGCCACGCGCTCTCGATGTCGCGCTCGTTGATCTCCGTGAGCGTGGTGTCGGCGATGAAGACGTTGCGGGCCATCTCGTTCAGCCGCGTGCCGCCGCAACTCTGGCACGCGCGGCTCGAGCGGTAGCGGCCCAATTCGTCGCGCACGGCTTGCGAGTCGGTCTCGCGGAAGCGCCGCTCGAGCACGTTCAGCACGCCCTCGAACGGATGGCGGCGTTTCTCGGTCCGGCCCTTGCCCGAGACGTAGTCGAAATCGATTTCCTCGTCGCCGCTGCCGTAGAGCAGGACCCGGCGGACCTTCTGCGGCAGTCGGGCCCACGGCGTCTCGGGATCGAACCCGTAGTGCCGCGCCAGGCTCTCGATCAGCCGGTAGTAGTAGGCATTGCGCCGGTCCCAGCCGCGGATTGCGCCGCCTGCGAGCGACAGCGAAGGCTGGCTCACGATGCGCCCGGGGTCGAAGAAGCTCTCCCGGCCCAGGCCGCCGCAGGCCGGGCAGGCGCCCGCCGGATTGTTGAAGGAGAACAGGCGCGGCTCCAGCTCCGGGATGCTCCAGCCGCAGACCGGGCAGGCATGGCGCGAGGAGAAGGTCAGCACGGGCGCACCGGGGTCGTCGATGGAGGCGATGAGCGCGGTGCCCTCCGCGAGATCCAGGGCGGTCTCGAACGTTTCGGCGAGGCGCGTGGCCAGCTCCGGCCGGGTGCGGAAACGATCGACGACAACCTCGATGGTATGCGCCTGGCCGGCGGCCAGGCGCGGCAGCGGGTCGAGTTCGCGCACCTTGCCGTCGATCCGGGCGCGGATGAAACCGCGCGACTTCAACTCGCCCAGCAGGTCGCCGTAGTCGCCCTTGCGCGCGTTGACGACAGGGGCGAGCAGCATGACGCGCTCCTCGCCGGGGCGCTCGAGTACGGCATCCACCATCTGCGACACGGTCTGCGCGTCGAGCGTCAGCCCGTGGTGCGGGCAGCGGGGGGTGCCGGCGCGAGCGAACAGCAGGCGCAGGTAGTCGTGGATTTCGGTGACCGTGCCGATCGTGGAGCGGGGATTGTGCGAACTCGCCTTTTGCTCGATCGCGATGGCCGGCGACAGGCCCTCGATGGAGTCGACGTCGGGTTTCTCCATCAGCGACAGGAACTGGCGTGCGTAGGCCGAGAGCGACTCCACGTAGCGGCGTTGCCCCTCCGCGTAGAGGGTGTCGAAGGCCAGAGAGCTCTTGCCCGAGCCGGACAGGCCCGTGATCACCGTCAGGCGGCCCCGCGGCAGCTCTACATTGACGTTCTTCAGATTGTGCGTACGGGCGCCGCGAATGCGGATTTTGTCCATCTGGCGCAATCGGAGAAAGGCAATCGTTTACTATACGGTGAGCTGAAGGGCTTTGCAAAAGACTTTTCCGGGGTTTCAAAGGAGACAGGTTATGGCCGGATCAGGCAAGCTAAAACGGGAAGCGGGCATCATCGGTCTGCTTTATTTCAGCCTCGGCGGCATCATCGGATCGGGCTGGCTTTTCGGGCCCTTCGACGCGGCCAAGGCGGCCGGCCCCTGGAGCATCGCCTCCTGGATCATCGGTGCCGCGGTCGTCATGCTGCTCGCGCTGGTGTTTGCCGAGTTGGCCACGATGATGCCCAAGAGCGGCGCCCTGATCCACATCAGCCACATCGGCCACGGCGAGCTGATCGGGCGCATCTGGTCCTGGATCCTGTTCCTCTCCAGCGTGGTGACGCCGCCGATCGAGACGATGGCGGTTCTCACCTACCTCAACAACAAGATTCCCTATTTCGTCGACCCGCATACTCACGTGTTGTCCACCGTCGGCTTCTTCGTCGCCATTGCGCTGCTGGGCGTGGTCGTCATCTTCAATTTCTTCGCCATCAAGTTCGTGCTCTGGGTCAACAGCCTGGCGACCTGGTGGAAGATGTTCATCCCGGCGATCAGCATCGCGGTGCTGAGGAGCTATTCCTTTCACCCCGGCAACTTCCATCTTCACCTGGGCTCGGTACATGCCGCGGGCATGCTCACGGCCGTTTCGACGGCCGGCATCGTGTTCAGCTTCCTCGGGTTCCGGCTGGCGATCAACCTGGGCGGCGAGACGAAGAATCCGGGACGATACATCCCGGTTGCCGTTATCGGTTCGGTGTTGATCGCGACCCTGATCTACGTCGGCCTGGAGGTCGCGACCATCACCTCCGTGCGGCCCTCGGATTTTGCCAACGGCTGGCAAAGCCTCAGCTTCAAGGGCGATGCCGGCCCGTTCGCCGCGTTGGCGGTGACGGTGGGCGCGGTCTGGTGGTCATTCGTGCTCTATGCCGACGCCATCATCTCGCCGTTCGGCACCGGCCTCGTCTATACCGCCAATACCTCGCGGCTCGGCTACGGCATGGCCGAGGTGGGGAGCGCCCCGCAGAAGATGCAGAAGCTCAACCGCAACGGCGTGCCCTGGGTGTCGCTGCTGGTAACTTACGTAATCGCCTGCATCTTCTTCTTCCCGTTCCCATCCTGGCACCAGCTCGTCGGCTACGTGTCCGACATTACCGTGCTGTCTTACGGCATCGGCCCCATTGTGCTGATGATCATGCGCCGGCGCCGGCCCGACGAGCACCGCCCGTTCCGCCTCAAGGGAGCCAACATCATCGCGCCGCTCGCTTTCATCGCCTCCAACTGGGTGATCTTCTGGACCGGCTGTACGACGGTGACCTTCCTTTTCGGCCTGCTCGGTTCGCTGTTCGTGCTTTACGCGCTCTGGTATTACGTGGTCGCGCGCAAGCCGTCGGCCCATTTCGGCTGGAAGCAGTCGTGGTGGGTATTCCCGTATTTCATCGGCATGTGGGCGCTGTCGTATATCGGCCCCTCGAGCCTCGGTCCGGCGCATGTCACCCTGTTCAACGTGGTGCCGCTCAACCTGCTGGGGCTCGGCTGGGACATGGTCGCCGTGGGGCTGTTCAGCCTGGCGATCCTGTATATGTCGCTCGGCAGCGCGCTGCCGCGCGAGGAGGCCGACCGCTACTTCGAGGAACTCAAGAAGCTCAATCTGCCCGAGGAATACGAGGAGGGCGCGGAGTCGCCGTAAACGGGCAACAGGGGTTCCCCGCGGAGTCCGGAGGGTGAGATGAAGACGGCCGTGGAAGCGGTACGCACCTGGCGACGCCTGCGCGAGTTCCTTCCGCAGGTGCCGCTCGGCCTGTTCCTGATCCTGGGCGGTGCGTTCAACATCCTCGTCGGCAGCCACGCCAACGTGTTTGCCGACCTGACCCGCACGGTCTCGCAGGCCCCGGTCGGGGTGTCGCTGACCGCCCTCGGCGGCGGGGCGCAAGTCATCCTTGGCGCCGGCCTGGTGGGTTCGGGCGTGGGGCTGTTCTGGCGGCTGCGCTCGGCGTGGACGTTCGCGTGCCTGCTGTTGCTGATCACCATCGGCGTGAATGCGTTGAGCGCGCATTTCGGCGTGGCGCTGATCGTGCCCAGCGTGGCGCTTCTGCTGCTGGTGTTTTTCCATGGCGAGTTCTACCGCCAGACGCTGATCGGTTCGATGCTGGCATCGTTCGTCGGCGTGGCGGCCGTGCTCGCCTACGGAACCTTCGGGACTTACCTGCTCGGCTCGCAGTTCACGCCCCACGTGGACAACCTGGTGAGCGCCCTGTATTTCACGGTCGTGACCTTGTCCACGGTGGGGTACGGCGACATCCATCCCACCACCGTCCTGGCCCAGGGCTACCTGATCACGCTGATCGTATTCGGCCTGTCGGTGTTCGCCAGCGCCATCTTCTCGGTCATCGGGCCGGCGATGTCCCGCCGCTTCGAGCGGCTGCTCAAACCGTCGGGAGGACGTGTCATGAAACGAGACCATGTCATTATCGTGGGTGCGGGCACGATGGCCCGCAATACCGCCCACGAGCTGGTGCGCCGGCATATCCCCTTCGTGCAAGTGGTGTCGCCGGACAAGGTGCCGCCGGTCGAGGACCAGCCCGTGGTGAGCGGGGAGGTCGGGGACGACCAGGTGCTGAGGCAGGCGGGCATCGCCCAGGCCAACCTGCTGATCGCCGCGCAGGACGACGACAACGAAAACGCATTCACCTGCCTGGCGGCCAAGGATCTCAATCCGAACCTGCGCGTGCTCGCGGTGGCGAGCAGCCGCCAGGCCATCCGTCGCCTGAAGCTCGCCCGTGCCGACCTGGTGTTCGCTCCCGCCGAAGTGGGCAGCCGCCTGCTCGCCAACCTGATCGAGGGCGAGGGGCTGCCGGAGGCCTTCCGGGATCTGCTTAACAGCGATTCGACGACTTCAACTGATTGATTGTGTTGCGGTTTTTTGGCGGCGGAGCCGGGCGGCGTATCGGCTCGCTATCCGAAAATCCTGATTTGAGCTACAGTTAGGCCCTAGACGACCGCGTATCCGGCGCTTGTGCCGGGTGCCACGGGGGGTCCCGGTGGAGACAGCCGACTGGTTCCATCAAATCGCTGGGCCAGCGCTTGTGCTTCGGGTTTCCGATGGCGTCGTCGTGGATGTGAATGCGGCGGCCCGCCGGTTGTTCGGCGTCGATGCGGGTGACGTCAAGGGCAGGCTTTTCACGGACCTGACCCTGGCCAGCGGCGAGGACGGCCAGTGGCCGGCGCTGCAGCGCATTCTCAACCTCGAGGGCCAGTTCAGGGCCGAAGGCCTGCATCTGCGCACCGCCGGCGGTGCCTTGCAGCGGATCGACGTCAACGCCGAATTGATTCATGCCGGCAACAAGCGCCGGGTCCTGATGTTCGTGCATCCGGCGCTGGCCCCGCGGCCGCCGGCGTCTCGGCCCGACAGCGAAAAGGAACTTCTGCATCACGCGGCCGTCGGGCTGTACCGGCTGGATGCGGCGGGACGGCTGACCGATGCCAACCCGGCGCTGGCGGAATTGCTCGGCTACGAGTCGGTGCAGGCATTGATGGAGACCGGCGCGGAATTCCGGCAGCAGCTCTATGCGGACTCCGCGCATTCGGACGCCCTGACGGCGGTGCTGGCCAGGCAGGGACGGGCCAGGCACCACAAGGTGGAAATCCGCCGGCGCGACGGCATTTCGCTGTGGGTGGCGGAGACGGTGCGCGAGGTCATCGATGCGCACGGGCGCAAGGTCGGAGAAGTCGGCACGCTTGCGGAGGTGTCGGGCGAGCTGGCGGCAGAACGGGCCCTGGCCGTGTCCGAGGACAAGTACCGCAGTCTGGTCGAGCACAGCCAGGACGGCGTGTTCGTGATCCAGGACGGGGTCTATGTCTACGTCAACCAGGCTTATGCCGCCATGCTCGGTTATTTGCCGCAGGAAATGATCGGCGAGAATTTCCTGCGCTTCTTCGCGCCCGAGGAGCGCCAGAAGATCGTCGACATGTGGCGCGAGCGCCAGGCCGGCAATTGGGAGCAGCAGGCCTACGAGGCCTATCTGCTCGGCAAGGACGGCAAGACGCGGGTGTTGGCGTCGGTCCGCTCCGGCCCCATTCACTATGCGGGTGCCATGGCCAGCACGGGCACGGTGCGCGACATCACCGCCTACCGGGATACCGAGCACCAGCTGAAGCTCGCGGAGAAGCGGTTCCGCGACATCGTCGAACACGCGGTGATCGGCATCTACCAGAGCACGTCGGACGGGCGCTTGCTCTCGGCCAATCCCGCGCTGGCACGCATCCTGGGTTACGAGTCGGTGGCCGAGCTGAAAGCGAACGTGAGCAACGTGCGCTCGCTCTACATCGACGAGGCGGAGCGGGACCGGCTCATCGGCAAGCTCGAAGCCGAGGGCAGCGTGCAGGGCTCCGAACTCCGGCTGCGCCACCGCGACGGCATGGAACTCTGGGTGCAGGACAACGCGCGCGTCGTCTACGACGAGACCGGCGCCGTCATCTGCTACGAGGGCATGGTGGAAGACATCACCGTGCGCAAGATGGTGGAACAGGCCCTGTACCGCTCGGAGCAGCTGTTCAGGACGCTGGTCGAGAATACGCACGTGGGCGTACTGCTGGTGCGCGACGGGGTGGTCTCGTATGCCAACCGGGCGATGGCGTCCATGCTGAACTACCGGGAATCGACCCTGGCGGGGAAGCCGCTGATGGAACTCTTCGCCCCCGAGGCGCGGGAGTGCGTGGAGACCGTCCAGGCGGCGCTGCAAACCTCCGATGCGCCGCGGCTCTATGAATCGTCCCTGTTGGCCGCCGACAGGATGCGCCGCATCAAGGCGAACCTGAGCGTCTCGGCGGTATCCCTGGAGGACGCCCCGGTGACGATCATCACGGTGCAGGACCTCAGCCGGGAAAAGCGCGCGGAATCGCGCCTGCGCCGCCTCGCGACGCACGATCCGCTCACCGACCTGCCGAACCGCAACCTGCTGCGCGACCGGTTGGTCGAGGTGCTTTCCGAAACGCATGAGAAAGGCAATACGGACTGGGCCGTCCTGTTCCTCGACCTGGATGCCTTCAAACGGGTCAACGACAGCCTGGGCCACGCCGCGGGCGACGAGTTGCTGGTGGAGCTGGCGTCGCGGCTGCGCCGCGCGGTGCGTCCCGGCGACCTGGTCTGCCATCACGGGGGCGACGAGTTCGTCATCCTGGCCGACAACGTGCCGCACGAGGCCGACGTCGTCGAATTGGCCGAGCGCATCGAAGCCTCGCTGGCCGAGCCCTTCCATGTGGACGAGCACGAGATCTACAACCAGGCCACGATCGGTATTGCCCTCGGGCGGCGCGAGTACGAGATGCCGGAAGAGGTGCTGCGTGACGCCGATTCGGCCATGGCCGCGGGCAAGCGCCTGGGCAAGGTCTGCCACGTGGTGTTCAACTCCAGCATCCACGTGGCGGCGATGGAGCGGCTGGAAACCGAGGCGGCCCTGCGCACGGGCCTGGCGCGGGACGAGTTCGTCTGCCATTTCCAGCCGATCATGGACGTGCGCCACAACCGGGTCACGAGCTTCGAGGCGCTTCTGCGCTGGAACCACCCCGAGCACGGGCTGCTCAAGCCCCAGGCATTCCTGCAGGTGGCGGAGGAGACCGGGCTGATCGTCTCGCTCGGCTGGCGGGGCCTGACGCACGCCCTGGCGGCGTGCCGCGAATGGCGGCAGCGCACGGGCGGCCAGCCCGTCGGAGTCGCCGTCAACCTGGCGGACGCCCAATTCCGGCTGCCACAGCTGCCGGAGCGGATCGCGCATGCGCTGGAGCAGATGGAGCTGCCGCCGGAAAGCCTTCACCTGGAGGTCACCGAGCGGGTCTTCGTGGAAACGCCGGCGTTGGCGCGGCGCACGCTGAACCGCCTGCACGCTCTCGGGGTCCGGCTTTACCTCGATGATTTCGGCACCGGCTACTCCGCCCTGTCTTACCTCCGCGAGCTGCCGTTCGACGCCCTGAAGATCGATCGCAGTTTCACGGCCGCTCTGCCGCATGACACGCGCACTGCGGCCATCGTGAAGAACATCGTTTCCCTGGCCCACGACCTCGACCTGACGGTGGTGGCGGAAGGGATCGAGCAGCCGGAGCAGGCCCGCATCCTGTCCGACATGGGCTGCCACCTGTTCCAGGGGCACCTCTACGGTGCGGCGGTGAACCTCGGCGACAGCCTGAAGCTGCTGGGCGCCGACCGCGGCATACCCGCCGCCCGGTCGATGAACTGAAGGTTCCACGGCCGCACGGGGAACGGACGGCGGTTGCCCATCGGGCGGCTGTCGGCGACAATTGTTGTTCTTCGACCGGGAACTTTCCTCATGCCGACACGCCGCGAACTCGCCAACGCGATCCGGGCGCTGGCCATGGATG
>JBJKSR010000287.1:0-7151 GCA_046703965.1 Gammaproteobacteria bacterium
CTGGTGACGCAGAGCCTGGAGACGCTGGGGCAGATGTCGTGCAATCCCGCCATCGGGGGCATCGGCAAGAGCCAGCTCGTGCGCGAGATCGACGCCCTGGGCGGCGCGATGGCGCGGGCGACGGACCAGGCCGGCATCCACTTCCGGGTCCTGAACGCCTCCAAGGGGGCGGCGGTGCGGGCCACTCGGGCCCAGTGCGACCGCACCTTGTATAGAAGGGCGATCCGCTCGCTGCTGGAGGCGCAGCCGAACCTGTCGCTGTTCCAGCAGGGCGTCGAGGATCTCATCATCGAGAACGACCGCGTCGCGGGCGTGATCACGCAGATGGGTCTGGAGATCCGGGCCCAGGCCGTGGTGCTCACGGTCGGCACGTTCCTCGGCGGGCGCATCCACATCGGCGACCGGAACTACGGCGGTGGGCGCGCCGGTGAGGCGCCGTCGAATCCGCTGTCGGTGAAGTTGCGCGGCTACGGCTTTGGCGTCGGGCGGTTGAAGACCGGCACGCCGCCGCGCATCGACGGGCGCAGCATCGACTGGGCCGGGCTGGAATCGCAGCCGGGCGACGAGCCGCCGCCGGTGATGTCTTTCCTCGGCTCGCCGGGCGAGCACCCGCGCCAGGTGCATTGCTTCCTGACCGCGACCAACGAGGCGACGCATGATGTGATCCGCGCGGCGCTCGACCGCTCGCCCCTATTCACCGGCGCGATCGAGGGCGTGGGCCCGCGCTACTGCCCGTCGGTGGAAGACAAGGTGGTGCGCTTCGCGGAGAAGACCTCGCACCGCATCTTCATCGAGCCGGAAGGGCTGGATACGCACGAGGTGTACCCGAACGGCATCTCCACGAGTTTGCCATTCGACGCGCAGGTGGAACTGGTGCACACGATCAAGGGCTTCGAGCAGGCCGAGATCACCCGGCCCGGCTACGCCATCGAATACGACTACTTCGACCCGCGCGGGCTGACGCTCGCGCTGGAAACGCAGGCGGTGGAAAACCTCTACTTCGCGGGCCAGATCAACGGCACCACGGGCTACGAGGAAGCGGGGGCGCAGGGCCTGGTGGCCGGCACCAACGCGGCGCTGAAGGTGCAGGGCAAGGACGCCTGGTGGCCGCGACGCGACGAGGGCTACATCGGCGTGCTGCTCGACGACCTCACCACGCGCGGCACCAGCGAGCCGTACCGCATGTTCACCAGTCGCGCCGAGTATCGTCTCTCGCTACGCGAGGACAACGCCGACCAGCGCTTGACCCCGATGGGCCGCGAGCTGGGGCTGGTGGACGGCGAACGCTGGACGCGGTTCGAGGACAAGCGCGAGCGTTACGCGCAGGCCAAGGAGACCCTGGAAAAGCGCCGCTTCACCCCGACGCAGCTGCCGGCCGATTGGACAGAGGCGCACCTGGAGCGGGCCCCCTCCGACCCGGTCACGGCGTGGGATTTGCTGGCGCGGCCCGGTGTCGGCTACTCGGCAGTGAACGAACTGGCGGGGCTGGGCGTCGAACCGGGCAGCGAACTGGCGCAACTTCTCGAGACCGAGGCCCGCTACACGGGCTACCTGCGGCGGCAGGATGCCGAGATCGCCCGGCTCCGGCGCCAGGAGACGCAGGCGATCCCCCCCGACTTCGATTACTCGAAGGTGCGTGGCCTGTCGACCGAGGTACGCGAGAAGCTCGAAACGGCGCGGCCCGGCACGCTGGGCCAGGCGGGGCGCATCCCCGGCGTGACGCCGGCGGCGGTGTCGTTGCTATTGGTGCACCTCACCGCCCGCAACCGCGCGGCAGGCTAAATCTCTCGCAGAGACGCAGAGACCGCAATGGTTGCACGGGGAATACGGAATGGGAGGATGCTTGTATCCCGTTCGCTGTACCGCCATGGCCCTCCAAGTATTGCAATCACCACCGCGCAAGCCACGCCAACGGAGGTTATTGGCGGCCGGGACGTCCGCTCCTGCAATCGCGTCATTCCTGCGCAGGCAGGAATCCAGTCAGTAAAAGAATCCCGGCCCGTGGCCGGGATACGCTTATGACGAGCCGATGCGGGTTGTGCCGGCTACTTGTTTCGACTGGATTCCGGATCGCCATGCGTCCGGAATGAGGGATGGGTGCGGCCTTCGTACAAAATATTTATCTGGACCGCTACCGTTCCGCATCGAGGCCGGGGCAGGCGCCTCGGCATGACGAAACGATGGGAGCGCGGCCATCCCGTCCCGTCGTCTCAGTTCTTTGCCGCCGCCGGACACTTGCCGATGCGTTTCGCGTGGACTTTGATATGCGCCGTTATGTTCTTCAACTGGACGGTGCCGGTTTCGGTAGCCGAATTGCCCGCATAAGTCCGCGAGAAATGTATGTGCGAGGTGCCTTGCTTGGTGGGGCAGGTGATGTCCACCGTATAGGTATTGCCATGCCGCATCGTTTTCTGGAGCTTGCATTTCTTGGCGACCTGAACTTTGCGCAATTGCGGGCGAGGCGATTGCCAGCATTCCTTGTGGGCGGTGTGCTTGTTGATCGGACCCCAGATGTGCGCGGAGATCACTACCTTCCATAGGCCCGGATCGAAGTCGGGCGCGTTCTTGGCCGAATGCATGGCGGCCGGGTCCGTAGCGGTCGTATTGTTGTGCGCGGCTTTGGCGAACGCATTGTGTGCCCCCAAAGCGAATGCAAGAACCGCAATCGCCAAGACGCATTTTCCGGGAGAGATCCTCGAGCCCATCCGTGTTCTCCTTTTGTGCTTCTCCTGCAGCATACAACCATAACGCAAGGCCGGCAATGAATGATTTTTAATGGTGCCCGCGAGAATAACCCGCAGAAGCCGCTTCAGCCATGATGGCCTCTTTCGCGAGATTCCAGAGCGTTGCGCGTCCCTAATGACGATTCAATGCGGGACTTTCCCACCTCCCTCGCGCAGCGAGAAAGGGGGCAGACAAGTTTTCTCTTCCTGGCGGTCTTCGCGCCTTGACGAGAAATCTCGTCCGTTGCGTCGTAGCACCGCTGCGAGAAATATTCCTGTACCCACGTGACTCCAGGAGAAGTCCCCTCCGGCTTTCCCCCTTCCTCGCAAGGCGAGCAAGGGGGAAAGCCATTCTTTCTTCTTGGCGTCTTTGCGCCTTTGCGAGAGTTATTCCTTTCTTCGTTGCGCCGTAGCGTTGTTGTGAGAGCTATCAGTTCTTGTAGAACTGGCCCTCGAAGTACTTCACGGTCGCCGTGTCGGCCTCCAGCCACGAGTGGTAGCGCAGGAAGCCGTGGATCTCGTTGGGGATCACGATTTCCTGGAACGGCACGTGATGCTTGCGTAGCCGCTGCACCAGGTCAACCATCTGATGGAAGTACACGTTGCGGTCGTCGTCGCCCTGGATCAGCAGCACCGGCGATTTCCACGTCGAGATGGACGAGTCCGGCGACGATTCCCAGGCGACCTTCATCGCCTGCTTGCGGTCGCCCTGCTGGTAGCGCTGCTTCGCCTTGCCGAACCAGTCGGCGATGAAGCTCGACCAGTCGTGCACGCCGTGCATGTCCACCCCGGCCTTGAAGATGTCGGAGTTGCGGGCAAGCGCGAGCGCGGTGAGGTAGCCGCCGTAGGAACCGCCCCAGATGCCGATGCGTTTCGGGTCCACGCCTTTGACCTTCTGCAGGAACTTCGCGCCGGCGAGCACGTCCTGGTATTCGGAGGCGCCGGTCGGGCCCCAGTGCTTCGGGTGGTGGAAGGCGTGGCCGTAGCCGATGCCGAGGCGGTAGTTCACCGACAGTACCGTAAAGCCGTGGTTGGCGAGGTACTGGTTCACGGCGTAGGAGTTGCTGTAGTAGTCCATGTAGTGCCAGCCGAGCAGCATCTGGCGCGGCGGCCCGCCGTGCACGAAGATGAGGCCGGGCTTGGGCGGCCCGCCGGGGCGCTGGAAGAGCTGGCCGTGGATGGTCCAGCCGTCCGGTGCCTTGAACGTAACCGGCTTCGGTACGACGAGCTGGGCGGTGGGAAAGTCCTTCGGCAACTGGCCGGCGTCGAGGAAGCGCGGGTCGGCACCCGTGGTTGTCGCCACGGCGACCAGCGGCGGGCGCTTCGGCCCGGCGCTGATGAAGGCGATGTGCTTGCCGCTGCTGGCGACTACCGGCTGCCACTCGAGGGTGTCGCCCCGGGTCAGGGCAACCGGCTTCGCCGCATCCACCGGCACGCGGAACAGGTGGCGGCGGCCGTCGTCATGCGGCGTCGTTCCGGTATTGGCGTTATAGACGACGTATTCGCGGTTCGGGCTCTCGGTCACGTCCTCGACCATGAAATGCCCACGCGTGAGCAGCAGCGGCTTGCCGCCCGCGGCCGGGATCGAATACAGATGCGGCCAGCCGTCGACGTCGTCGAGGAAGATGAGCCTGTCGCCCGCCGCCCAGTGCAGGTTGGCTTCGCCGGCCGTTTCCGGGAACGATCCGTCCAGGGTGTCGGGGCTCTTCCATACGGTATGGGCCTGTCCGGTCGCGACGTCCGCGACCTGGATGGACCAAGGGGTGGGCGTCAGCTTGAGGATCGGGCGCGGGGCCCCGCCTACGCCGTGCAGGCGCACGAAAGCAATGCGTTTGCTGTCGGGCGACCAGTGCGGCATGAAGTCGCGGTGGGTGGACGGTGCGAGATAGCGAAGCGGTTGGTCCTTCGCGGTATAGATGCCGATGAACGCGTGATCGCCGCGATCGGTCACGAACGCGAGTTGCTTGCCGTCCGGCGACCAATGCAGGGAACCGATCTTGCCGTGGTCGAAAAACAGCTTCTCCGGCTTGCCTTTGCCGTCCAGGCTGGCGGTCCAGGCCTGATGGTCTTTGATGAAGGCGAGCCGGTTGTCGCGGGAGACGGCGGGGTGGTCGCCCTCGGCAACCTTGACCGGCTTGCCGTCCGGCAGCGCGACGGCCCAGATCGTGACATGGGGCTGGATGGGACTGGAATCGGGGTCGGGCGCGAGATCGCCTGCGGCCGGCCAGTTGGCGTCGTGGTCGCCGCCGCGCACGTATACGAGGTACTTGCCGTCCGGCGAGAAGGTGAGCTGGGTCAGTTCCTGCCCGTCGTCGGCGGTGTAGTCGGTGACCTGATGCGGCTCGAATCCGGGGCCTTGGGCGACCCAGATGTTGCGCACCCCGCGCTCGTCGAGCACCCAGGCGATGCGGTCGCCCTGCTTGGAGGCGACCAGCGTTACCGGAAAGGGGTAGCCGAGCACTTGCGCCATGGTGAAATTGGCCTGCGACGGGCGGGCGAAGGCGACCGTGGCGCCCAGCAGGGCGAGGGCGAGGAAGAGCGAACGGGTCAAGCGTGGCATGGCGTTGTCTCCTGGCGGATTGCCCAAAGCTTACACCGAATGACCATGGGAGCGGACGCCCGGCCGTGAAGCGCGGGTTCCCGCAGAGAAGAAACCCCTGGCAACGACGCTACGGCGCAACGAAAGAAATAGCTCTCGCCAAGACGCAACGTGGGAAGAGAGAATGACTCTCGCCAAGACGCAAAGACGGCCAAGATCAAGATTTCTCCTTCTCCCCCGAGGGGAGAAGCCCGGGACGAGGGGTTCATGCAGGAACGGGTCCTAACCGCGATTTGCCCTTTGGATTTTTCCCAGCTTCCCCGGCCTTGCTTGTGCAAGCAAAGGGGAAGCCATCTTCTTCTCTTTGCGATCTCTGCGCTTCTGCGAGAACCCTCTTTTCTTTGCGCCTTGGCGCCTTTGCGAGTGTTATTTCTTTCGTTGCGCCGTAGCGTCGTTGCGAGAGTCCACTTCTTCGTTGCCGGATTATTTCCCGGAGCCGGATTTCGGGGGCACCCGCTCGAAGCGCTGGCTGACGCCGGCGACCTGCAGGTCCTCGACTTCGCCGAGGGCGTCGAGGTCGAAGGTAACGTAGCCCTTGCCGAAGAGCTGCTCGCGCCACGGCGCCTGGAATGTGTCGTGGTTCCAGTGAACCAGGGTCGCGCTGAAATCGGGATTGCCGAAGGCGAGCCGGAGCTTGCCGCTTTTGAAAGTCACTTTCACGTTGCCGTAGAAGTCGTTGTGGTAGGTCCCGGCGTAGTCCTTGAGCGGCAGCGAGGGCTTCGCGGCCGGGTCGTGCGCGGCGGCGAGCTTGGCGTTCGCTTTCTTCTCCGCGGCTTGTTCCTTCTTCTTCATCGCCAGCAGGGCGCCGTTCACGTCGCGCGGCGGTTGCCCCAGGTAGGCGGCCAGCACGTGCATCATCACCGCTTCCGGCGCTCGGTCCTGATTCATATTGCTGAGTGCGACGATGCCGAGGTGTTCGGCGGGGATCATGCCCACTGCGGACGCCATGCCGGTGATGTCGCCCGCGTGCCATACGAACTTGTGCCCGGCGTAGTCTTGCACGAAGAAGCCGAGGCCGTAGTCCAGGAATTGTGCCTTGGGGGTCTGTGCGTGGGCCCATACGCCCAGTTCGCCGTTGGCCGGGATGATCGTCTGCGGCGTTTCCATGGCCTTGAGGACGGCGGGGTCGAGTACGGTGCGGCCGTGATAGCGGCCGTCGCCGAGCAGCATGATCAGCCAGTGCGACATGTCGGAGACGCTGGACTTGATGCCGCCTACCGGCGCCATCGAGTCCGTATCCATGCGGGCGATCGGCACGACCTTCCCGTCGATCTCGGCGTGCGGCACGGCCGTGTCGCGATCGTGTTCGTAGACCGACATGTGCGAAGTTGTGCGATCCATCCCGAGCGGCCCGAAGAAATGCTTCCGGACGAAATCGTTCCAGCTCTTGCCGGTGACCGCGGGCACGATCTCGCCCGCGACCAGGTACATGGTGTTGTTGTAGCAGAAGTGCGCGCGCAGACCGTAGTTCTGCTTCTGGTAGCGAAGCTGGTGGATGATTTGCCTGCTGGAGAAATCGTTGACCAGCCACATCATTGTCGGGTCGCAGTAGCCGCTGCGGTGGCTCAGAGCGTCGCGCACGGTGAGGTGGGTCGTGATGTAGGAGTTCTTCAGCCGGAAGTGCGGCAGGTAGTCGATCACCGGCGCGTCCAGCTTGATCTTGCCGGCCTTGGCCAGGGTGCCGAGCGAGGCGGCGGTAAAGGCCTTGGTGTTGGAGGCGATGCCGAACAGAGTGTTGGCATCCACCTTCGCGGGCTTGCCGAGTTCACGCACACCGTAGCCGCGGGCGAAGACAACCTTGCCGTCTTTGACGATAGCGACGGCAAGAC
>JBJKSR010000288.1:0-3042 GCA_046703965.1 Gammaproteobacteria bacterium
GTAATCCTCTGATAGAAAAGCGCTTTCTTGCAGAAAGCTGAACGCCCGCCGCGTTCGGCCAATCCCATTTCTGGGACTGCCTGCCCGCGGCATCCCGCAGCTGGGAACGCGCCGGCCGGGTGCGTGATCCGGGCACGACTGCGAGGAGGTCTGTTGGAAGGCGCGTCTGCGTCCCCGGCACCGGTCCGCGATCCCTTAATTCGTCCGGCACGCCGGACTCGGCGCGGTGAGTGCCAGGGCGCTGTTTTTCATCGGGCGCCGGTGTTCCCAATCCGGTCCGCGTGCCGGTAACGCTGATGGGCGGTCTGATTCTGTGCGAAAGGTTACGACGCGATCGCCCGATTTATGTGCCGGCCCTGGCGCATCCGTCGGTGGCCGACACGGTATCGACCGGCATGCCGGAGTCCGTTCGGCGTCACATGCGGGTCGGGATTTCGTAATTTCCTCTAGGTCAGCATCGGGCGGGCCGCCTGCGACGGCGTGGACAATCCGGTGAACGCGTGAGAGGCTCGGGCCCGCAGTGCGACGCCCGGGCGGGCGGGGGGCGTGAATGAGTCAGAAAACCTGGACGGCAGTCGATGATTACCTGGATGCGTTGATCGTCAAACCCGATGAGGCGCTCGCGGCGGCGCTTCAGGCCAGCGAGGCGGCCGGGCTGCCGAATATCGCAGTCACCGCGGCGCAGGGGAAGCTCCTGTCGCTGATGGTGCAGATGCTCGGCGCGCGCCGCATCCTGGAGATTGGAACGCTGGGCGGCTACAGCACCCTGTGGCTCGCGCGCGCACTCGCCCCCGAGGGCCGGCTGATCACGCTCGAGTATGCCGCGAAGCATGCGCAGGTCGCTCGAGCCAACATCGCGCGGGCCGGATTGGCCGAACGCGTTGACGTGAAGGTCGGGGCGGCGCTTGATCTGCTGCCCGCCTTGACGGCGCCCTTTGATTTCTTCTTCATCGATGCGGACAAGGAAGGCTATCCGGAGTACTTCACGGCCTGCCTCGGTCTGTCCCGGCCGGGCAGCGTGCTGGTCTTCGACAACGCCGTGCACGAAGGAAAGATCGTCGACGCGAAGACTTCCGACTCGCATGCGAAGGCCATGCGCACGCTGTACGAGGCCCTCTCCGCCGAATCGCGCGTGTCCGCGACCAGCATCCAGACCGTGGGCGCAAAGGGATACGACGGGTTCTGCGTGGTTCGGGTGAACGACTGAACGGCACTCGCCGCTAATCGAACTTTGCGGACGCCAGGGCCTTCCACTTGGCCGCCGCACGCGGATACGCGACGAGATACATTTGCGCGGCAATGGTGTCCAGAAGCGCAAAGGGGTCGCCGTTCTTCGCGTAGACGTTGAAATGCGTGCGGCCCTTGCGAAACGTGAAATGAGCGTCGGCGTGCAGATGGCTCAGCACGGCGTCGAGATCTCGCGCGGACTCGTTGAGATAGAACGTATCGGCGGTACCGACGTAGACGTGGATCTTGCCCTGCAGATACCGGCCGCGTCGCGCCCAGGTGCTCTTGAGAATGTGGGCCAGATCGTAATGCGCGCGCCAGTAGGCGACCACGCTGGGATTCACATCGCCGGTGGTGCGGTCGAACATCGGCTCGGGCCGGCCACCGGGGCCGCGCGGGGAGAACACCCAGTCAAATGAGGCCATCTGGCCGCCATAGGGACCCAGAACCTGCTCGAGCCGGGCGAACTGCTCGAAGGTCTCGATGACCTTCCCATGCATGCGCACCAGCGGGTAGGGCGCGCCGTCGGGCTTGTGGTAGACATTGGCATGCGGCGCGTAAAGGTCGATGCCCGTGAAATTGTGAAAATCGCTGGGGTCGGGCGAGGTGGACCAGGTGCCACCGAAGATGCGCGGATAGTTGATCTGCAGTTGAAGTGTGGCCCAGCCGCCGGAGGAGTGCCCCTGCAGGTAGCGGTCCCGGGCGTGATCGAGCATGCGGTAGCGCGATTCGAGCCAGGGGATGTACGCCTGCGTCAGCGCCGAGCCCCACGGGCCGTTGTTGACGGAGTTGGCGAACTCGTGCGTGCCGGTGGGCAGATGCTCATCAAGCATGACCCAGATCATGGCGGGCATTTTGCCTGCCGCCATGCGCTCATAGATGTGAATGCCCATGGACTTGCACGAGGCCAGCGTTCCGCCGAAGCCGTGCGTCCAGTACACCGTCGGGTAGCGGCGCGCCGGGTGCGCGTGGTAGCCGGGAGGTAGGACCACCCAGGCGCGCAGGAAGATGGGGCGACCCCAGAATCGGCTCAGCAGGGCACTCTGTTGCTTTGCCAGGCGCAGATGGGCGACGGCGATCCGACCCTGAGCGCTGAGCGCGCGCGGCGCGCGCGGCGGAACGCGCGTCCGCAGAATCAGCCGGGGCTCTGTGCCTCGGCCGGGAGTCCAATGCCTCAGTGTGAGGACCGGGCTGATCAGATCCCCCGGGCTGAGACCGCCGTAGGTGTAGGTGTGATCGACATCGAGCACGGCCTGGACTTGATAGTTGCCGGCGGCGAGGTTGGAAAACGGCTTCGGATACGCGGTGCGGTCCGTGTCGATGTCAATGGAGGCGCCGGAAGCGAGGTCGTGGACCCGACGCGCGGCGACCCACGTGGCGTTGGGACGAAACTCGTTGATGGAAACCGATGTCGCGCCCGTTCCCTTTGCGATGAACACCAGCAGACGGCCCGAGACGGGGGTATGGACGGCCGCACCGGCAGTAATCCGGAAAAATAGATGGTTGGAAAGTGTCCGCGGCTTTTGGGCACACGCCGCGAGCGAGGCAAAAGCCGCAAGGAGCCCGACACTCACGAGGGTGCGTAAACGCCGCGTCGCACAATCCGCAAGCTTGGATTTCACGATACCCCCCCCGGAACGACAGACGCATTGTACATGCCACGCCGGCCGGTGCGGATCGGCGGGGCTCAGGGTGTTCGCCGCTCACCACAGCAGCGGCCGCGATGCGGGAGGTCCCGACAGCGCCGGAGGGGAATAAGGAGGCCTGCCGCAGGGGCGCCGGGTGCCTGCGGCGCTCGGCGCTGTTGGGCTGTTG
>JBJKSR010000289.1:0-17495 GCA_046703965.1 Gammaproteobacteria bacterium
CGCTCGCAAGGCGAGCCCTAGAGAGGCGGAGCAATACCATGCGTAAGCAGTACGATTTCAGCAAGGGTCGGCGTGGAGCGGTAGTTCCCTCCAAAGGCAAGACCCGCATCACGATCATGCTGGACAATGAGATCATCGAGGCGTTTCGGGCAAAGGCGGAAGCGAAGGGGATCGGCTATCAGACAGCGATCAATGAGGCGCTACGTGCGGCTATCCAGGACGAGGAAGCGCCGGTCACTGTCGGGAGTCTTCGCAAAGTGATCCGTGAGGAGCTTAGGGACGCTAGTTGACGGCATCGAGCGCGTAATCTCACAAATGCCGAGCTGATCAATATCTGGTTTGGAGAAGATTTTTGAACGGCTGGAGTTGGCCGGAATTTGTCCATGAAAGTGGCGCCACCAATTGGGCGGCGAAGCCATTCGGGATAAATCGTTCCACTAGCGGAGGAGCCGCTTGGCGACAGGGTTCGTATTCCTCGCAGTATCGGGAATCATCGACCCGGGCATGCTAGATGTTTTCGTGACGTTCGCTTAGGATGTTGGCTCCGTGAGGAAGCAGGACAAGCTCTCGTGAAATCAGCCGTTCGAATTGTATCCAGAGTGAGCATGTTTTTCGCCGTCATTGCGTCGGCTTCCGTTGCGTTGCCGGCCTTGGCCGGGACGCACTCCAACCTCTACGGCGCAATGCGCTGGCGGCTCATTGGACCCTTCCGCGGCGGGCGCGTCTCGGCGGTCATCGGAGTGCCAAGTCAGCCCAATGTGTTCTACAGGGACGCCGAGAATGGCGGGGTCTGGAAATCGGACAACTCCGGCTTGACCTGGGTATCGCTGTTCAAGGGAGACGAGAACGACTCACTGGGGTCGCTTGCCGTGGCGCCTTCCGATCCCGATGTTATCTATGCCGGTTCGGGAGAAGCGACGATGCGGCCGGATCTGTCGATCGGCAACGGCCTCTACAAGTCCACGGATGCCGGAAAGACCTGGCAACATCTCGGCTTGCGCAAGGGTCAGCAACTGGCCTCGATCGCGGTCGACCCGCATAATCCCGACCGGCTGTTCGTGGCCGTACTGGGGCACCCCTACGGACCGAACAAGCAACGCGGTGTCTTCCGTTCCACGGACGGCGGACACACTTTCCAGAAGGTGCTATACGAGAACGAGAATACGGGCGCCGCAGAGGTTGCACTGGACCCCTCGAACCCGAAAATCGTCTACGCCGTGCTGTGGGCGGCCCGGGTCGCTCCGATGGTGACCGGCCGTGTGCCTTTATCCAAGGTTCCGGGCAGCGGCGTATACAAGTCCACCGATGGCGGCGCCACGTGGCAAAAGATCGGCAAGGGTCTGCCGACCGTAGCCCAAGGCCTTGGACGGATCAGGATCGCGATCGCCCCCAGCGATCCCGAGCGCATTTACGCCAGTGCCCGCCGTGGTATTTATCGCTCCGACGATGCCGGGCTGATCTTCCATCGCGTCAGCCATGAGCGGCGTACCGCCGGGGGATTCCTGACGGTAGCGCCCCACGATCCCGACGAACTCTACGTCAGCCAGACAGCGTTGTACCGCTCCATGGACGGGGGCAAGACCTTTACCGCAATCAGGGGCGCCCCCGGCGGGAATGACTACCACCACGTCTGGATCGATCCCTCCAACCCCGGGATCATGGCGGTTGGCGTCGACCAGGGCGCCACGGTGAGTGTCGACGGAGGCAAAACGTGGAGTTCCTGGTACAACCAGCCCACCGCCCAGGCATACCACGTCATCACCAACAATCAGTTCCCCTACCGCGTCTTCAGCTCGCAGCAGGACAGCGGCTCATTCGGCATTCTGAGCCGAAGCAACGATGGCCAGATCACCTTCCGTGATTGGCATCCGGTCGGTTCCGACGAAGACGGCTATATCGCACCCGACCCGTTGCATCCGAACATTATTTATTCCAGCCACGTCGTGCGCTATAACTGGATTACGGGAGAAAGTCAGTTTGTCGGCCCCCAGGTCAAGCGCTTCTACGGCAAGTACCGCTTCAGCCCTTATTGTCCCTTGCTCTTTTCCCCGGTGGATCCGCATGTCTTGTATCTGGGCGGAAACGTCCTGTTCAAGACCACCGACGGCGGCCATGGCTGGCAAGTCATAAGCCCCGATCTCTCCCGCGCCAACCTTCATACCCCGGCCAACCTGGGTCCGTTCGGGGCGCATATGAAGACGCTCCATCACCGTGGCGTGATCTACAGCATCGGCCCGTCCTTCAAAAACGTGAACACGATCTGGGTGGGCACCAATGACGGCCTCATCTGGATCACCCGTGACGGCGGCAAGCACTGGGACAACGTGACACCGCCCGGCGTGACCCCGTGGAGCAAGGTGACGCAAATTGTTGCCTCGCACTTCGATGACCAGACCGCCTATGCGTCGGTCAGCCGTTTCGGTCTAAACGATCTCAAGCCTTACATCTACCGGACTCACGACGGCGGCAAGACCTGGAAATTGATCGTAAACGGGCTGCCGGACAACGCTCCGGTGAACGTGGTGCGCGAGGATCCGGTGCGCAAGGGGCTGCTGTTTGCGGGCACCGAACGTGCCGTATGGTTTTCCACGGACGATGGAGATCATTGGCAATCGCTGCAACTGAACCTGCCCGTGACGTCCATGCGTGACCTGGTCGTTCACGACAACGACCTGGTGCTCGCCACGCACGGCCGGTCCGACTGGATACTCGATGACATCACGCCGCTCAGACAACTGGCGGCGGCGTCAAAGGCCAACCACGCTTTCCTTTACAAACCCGAGGCCGCTTACCAGATACCGCGCAACACCTACACGGATACGCAGTTGCCACCGGAATTTCCCGCCGGACAGAACCCTCCCAGCGGCGCCATCATCGATTACTACTTGAAGTCTGACGCCAGGGGGCCGGTAACGCTCGATATTCTCGACTCCGACGGCAAACTTGTGCGCCGCTATTCTTCGGCGGACAAACCCACGCCGATAAACCCGGGCAAGCTGAATTTCCCGACCTACTGGCTACGTCCACCCCGGGTGCTTTCCGCGCAGGCCGGCATGCACAGGTTCGTCTGGAACCTCCACTATCCGAACCCGCATGTCATGCATCCGACCGCCTCGATCTCCGTGATCCTGCACGACTCGCCCATGGGGCCGCTGGGGCCGGCAGCGCTGCCGGGGCATTACACCGTCAGGCTCAGCGTGGAAGGGCGCGCCTACGTCCGGACACTTACGGTTCGCATGGACCCGCGGGTAAAGAAACCCATGGCGGGCCTCAAGGAACAGTTCGCACTGGCCATGCAGCTGGCGCGTGACATGAACCGGACGTATGCGGCGTTGCAGAGCGCGAAGGGCAAGGGCAAAAAGGAACCCGCCCTGTTGAAACTCAATGCCGAACTGGTGCATCAGTACAACTCCCTTTACGGCGCCTCTTACGGAGGCGGGGACGGCAATTCGTCAACGATGGCAACGCCCACGACGCAACAGGTGTCCAATATTGCAGCCCTTCATCGCCGAGTGCTTGCCATGCTGAGACATTGACGGGACAACGCTCTTGTCGCCATGGCCACCAGAACGCGGCCCTGCGAGTTGTCTGAGACCGGGCAGACGCTGAGCAAGGAAATTTGGCGCCGGAGCGAACGGCCGTCTCTGCCCGTTCTTGGACATAAGCGCAGTGTCCGGCCGCCTTCGATTATTGGGTAAATCCAGTCTCTCCGATTCTTCGTCCCGCGATGCAGCCCCCTGCTGACGCGGGTCAACACGCCTTTGCCGCGCTTATCCCGTCGGTTCGGAGCAGACCCCGGGCCGGCTTGCAGCCGCTTCCCGACTACGTCGACGCTCCGCCACCCATACCGCAGTCTCTCGCGCTTATGGACGGTCCACATCAATGACCTGGGTCCGCGGGCCCTGCCTCCAGATTGGTTGATCCCGGGTCTGAATCGCGGCAAATTACAAAGAATTCATCTGAAAATGCAATTATCCGGGTTCAGCGATGTCAGAATTGGGAATTCATTTATCCCTTAAATGTCTGACTGTTGGGTGCACAATACGAGACAGGCGACCGCCATGCCGATCCGGCGCGATTGCTTGTCCAACGCCCACGGCGCAATTTCGGACCGGGCCCAGAGGAGTCTGCATTGCTTGAGCTTTTCGCGCGTCGGCTTGGCCAAGCGGTGCGGTGTACCCCGGTGACTGCACTGCTGCGCAACACGGCACGTGCAGTGTCCGGAACGAGGATTTTCCCCGCGGATGCCTGCAACTTCATTGTCTGTCATTGTCACGTATCCCATGACTTCATAGGCATCTATAAGCGGTGTACGCTCTTGGGGCTTGCCGCCGTGGCACTGCTCGCGGGCTGCGTCGCCTATCACCCCGAAAGTCTTCCCAAAGCCCCCGACCTCAAGGCATCGGTGGATGGACTCGTGCTGCCCGATAAACATTTTCAGCCCCTGCCGGGGCTGCGCCCTCACCGCATCGATCCGCGTGTTGCGCTGACCGGCACCGACGTTGCCATCCTGGCGGTACTCAACGATCCGGCGCTGCGGGCGAACGAAGCTCGTCACGGCGTTGCGTCTGCCGGGGTCTTTGCCGCCGGCCTGTTGCCCGATCCCATACTCAGCCTCGGCGGGTCGCGCCCCACGAGCGGCGAAACCACCGCGAGCTCCGGGTCGAACATCGGATTAAGCGAAGCTCTGGTGCCGCTTTTCACCCGCAGCGCACGCATTCGTGCGGCCCAGGCGAACCTCCGGGAAGTCGACCTTGGCTTGCTGTGGAAGGGATGGCAGGTCGCACAGCAGGCCCGCTGGCTTACCGCCGAAATCATCGCCGACCGCAAATTGCTTCGGGCGGAGGCGGCGGCGTACAAGCTTGCCCGGAGTTGGCAACACGAACTTGGCAGCATTGGAGCCCCGGGAGCCGTGAGCCTCGACGAGACCGCGCAGCTGGAGAACCTTGCAGGCACTCTCGTAAGCGACACAACCTCGACGCAGCGCAACCTGAACGATGCTCAACACCGGCTGCATGAGCTTCTCGGTCTCGAGCCTTCCGCAAGACTCGCACTGCGTCCGTCTCCGCCTCCGACGGTCGGCTCCTCGGCCGTAGCGGCGGCGCTTAGGAGCCTCCCGCAGCGACGGGCGGATCTGCTGGCACTTGCCGCGGGCTTTCACAGCAGGGACGAAAAGCTTCGGGCCGCAATCGCGGCGCAGTTTCCGGCTATTACCGTGAGCTTCCTGCGTCAGAGCGATCTGGAAGGCGTGACCTCGCTCGGGATTGGCCTGAGCTTGCGCCTACCCTTCTTCAACGGCAATCGCGGAGCCATCCACGAGGCAGAGGCCAGCCGCAATGTTCTGCGCGCCCGCTACCAGTCGCGTCTCGATCAGGCTGTAAGCGAGGTTTCCCGTCTCCGGCAAGACCGGGTCCTATTAAAGAAGAAAGCGGAAAAACTGAAGGCCATGCAAAGACTACTGGGCACGTCATGGACGCGGTTGGAGCATCTTTTGAACGACGGTGCCGCATCCGGGATCGAGACCATGCAGGCCACGATGCAAGTATACGAAGCCAAACGACAACAGATTGAATCCCAACTGGCGCTGCGCAAGACGCAAATCGCCCTCGAGACCGTACTTGGGGTTCCGGCCGATCGCCTGACTCGTATCAAGCCGAGGAAAAAATCATGAAGTCTCTCCCCGCGTTCCTGGCCGGGATTCTCGTCCCGGGCGTCTGTCTCGCTGCGGGTCCCGCCGTTAGCACGGTTCGTGTGCGGCCGCGAAGCGCCCCGCCGGGTTACACGCTGTTCGCTCGAGTGGAACCGGTGCACGTTCTGGTGGTCCGGGCGGCAAGCACCGGAACGCTGGACGGCCTCACCGTGCGGCCTGGGGATCGCGTCCGCGCCGGCGAACGCCTGGCCCGGTTGGGCGGACCCACCTATCGGGCGGCCTTCGACTCGTCCCGGGCGCGCTTAACGGCCGCAAAAAGGGGCATCCGCCTTGCCCGTGACCGGCTAAAGGCGACACGCTCGCGTTACCCGGTGCTGAGCAATCGACTCACGCTGGATCAGTCCATACTGGCGCTGACGCATGCCGAGGCGAACCTTGTCAATGCGCGGGCGCGCTTTGCCGCGCTCAAGGCGGAAGGAACCATCGATGCCCCCGTAGCGGGAACGGTCTCGGATGTCCTGGCCAGCAATGGCGATCGGGTTGGTGCAGGCGACGGAATCGTGGACATGCATTCGGACGGGAGCCTGTGGCTGCGGGGCGCCGTTTACGGGGGTGCGGTCCGAGCGGTGCGTCGGGGCATGCGCGGCACCTTCCGGCCGACCGGCGGGGGCCGCGCCATCCCCGTACGGGTCACGCATCTGATTCCCTCGGATATAAACGACGGACTTGGAGTCGCCTTCGTCCCAACCGCGAAGACACCGCAGTGGTTCGACGGAGAGAGCGGGCTCGTGAGCCTGCAGCGCCAGACTTCCGCGGAGTTGGCGGTTCCCACCGGAGCGCTGGTGCTCGACCACGGGCATTGGTGGGTGGTCGAAGTCAGTAAGCATAAATTCATACCGGTCAGGGTAAAACCGGATGGCTCGCGCGGCGGATGGACCTGGATCGCAGCAGGCGTCAAACCGGGCGAACAGGTGGTCTCTTCAGGCGCCTACCGGATATTCCATCGCAATTTCTCCAAACGGTACAGCAGCGACTGACAGTGCGTAGATTCTTTACACGTCTCGTACGTCGGCGTACGCTCTGGGTGCTCCTGTATACCGGGCTGATTGCCTACGGGGTGCATGCGCTTTTCGAGATTCCCGTGGAAGTGCTGCCGGCATTCGACTTCCCGCGAATCGACGTAATTGCCCAATGGCCCGGAACGGGAACCAAGGAACTGGAAACCTCGGTAACCCGCCCGCTGGAGGCCGAGCTATTGGCCCTGCCGCACCTCGAAAGCGTTCGCTCGGCGATGGGCGGCGGTATCGTCACGCTCACGGCCCGGTTCCAGAATGGAACCGATCCAAGCCAGGACCTTCAGGCCGTCTACGGCGCGATCGACCGCGCGAAGCCGGCCCTGCCGCCCAGCGTCAATCCCTATGCGCAAACCATGGGCAACGAGGTCAACGAGGTTGCCGATTATGCGCTTTCGCTTCCTGCCGGCGTCTCACGCCTCAAGGCACGGGTGCGAGTAGAAAACGATGTGCTCCCCACCCTTCGCGGCGTGTCGGGCGTTCAACGCGTCTACCTGATCGGCGGCGGAGCGCCTGCCTACTGGGTGCAGCCCAGCCCGGCCGCGCTCGCCCAGGCCGGACTCACGCTGCCCGACCTTGCGAAGTCGCTGAGGAACGACCTCGCGCTCGCGCCTGCCGGACACTTCGACTGGGGCCACCAGCAAGTATTGGCAAGCGTACGGCGCGAGCCTGCGGGACCATCGGCCGTGTCGCATTGGTTCGTCACAACCCGCTCCGGGCGACGATTGCCGGTGCAGGACGTTGCAGACGTAATAAAGGCCCCGGAGCCCACGCTGCACGACGTGCTATTCGATGGCAAACCCTCCCTGTACCTGGTGGTGATGAAACAACAGGGGGCGTCCACCGGTGCGGTGGATACGGCGATTGCCCATTCGCTCGCGCGGCTGCAGTCCTTTCTTCCCAAAGGGGCGCATTTTGTCCCCGTCTACCGCCAGGCCCACGTGCTGCGGATCATAGGCTCGGACCTGGGCCGCAACCTCTTGATCGGCGGTGCCCTGGCAATCCTCGTGCTCGCATTCTTCCTCGGGGCCGGACGCGAAGTATGGCTGCTTGCCCTCACGATTCCGCTTTCGCTGCTTTCTGCGATCGGCGTGCTCTACGCGCTGGGGCAGACGCTCAACCTGATGACGCTCGGAGCGCTTACCGTCGCTGTCGGCCTGCTCGCCGACGACAGCATCATCGTGCTCGAAAGCGTCCTCCACGAATGGGATCAAGGTCGCGGCGGCCTCAACGGAATCTGGCATGGACTGCGCGTGATTGCGCTCCCGGACCTGACGGGCACGCTGACCACGGCGGCCGCCTTCATACCCTTGCTGGTCGCAGGCGGTCTCGCGGGACTTTTCACGGCGCCCTTTGCCTTGGCGATGATCGCGGCGCTTCTCGCTTCGCTTCTCGTCTCGCTCACCCTCGTTCCCCTGCTGCTCCGTCTCCTTGCGGAGCGCCCGCGGAAACTTGCATTTCGGGCCGGTCTCCGTACGCTCGAATGGCTCCGGCAGAAAAACTTGCTCGTGTTGGATTGGACGGCACGCAGACCGGGCGTTTCGCTTGGCATCGCCATCGTCTTCACGGTCGCAAGCTTTGCGGCGCTGATATTGGTTCCTTTCAACTTCCTTCCATTGCCGAACGAAGGCGTCCTGCTGGATTCCTTTACGATGCCACCGGGAACCGCACTGCCGGAGGTCGAGAGGAGCGTTTCCGAGATGTCCGCCAGGATGAAAAGCGATCCGGCCGTCGCTCACGTGCTGGTGCGCATCGGGTCGCCGGCGGGTTCGGCCTATTCCGAACACTCCAATTCCGGCGAGATACAAGTGGTTCTCAAACCCGGGATCCATGCAAGCCGCCTGGACCCGCTCGCGCAACGACTCAAGCGAACGGCAGCCCTGCCGGGCGTCGAGCAGTCATTCGATACGCCGACGATCGAGCGCGTGGGAGAAAGCCTCACCGGACTCCCCCAGCCCTTCGAAATAGACATCGAGGGCGAGAATCCGACGGTCCTGGAGAAGCTTACGCGACAGGCGGCCCAAAAGCTGCGTCGCTCCGGGGCGTTTTCGTCGATCTTCGCCAACGATGCGTATTCCGTCAATCAGCTGACCATCACGCCACGATCCGGCGCACTGGCGGCGCACGGCGTCAGTGCCGCTGCGCTCAGCAAGTCCCTTGAACTCGGGATCGGCGGAAGCGTCATTGGCCGAATCCCGAAGGGCAACAGCTATTTCAACCTGTATATCCGCTTTGCCCGTCCGGAAAGACTTTCGCCACGGCAGTTGGACGATCTCCCGCTGGCGCTGGGCAACCACAGGGTCGTTCCGCTACGTGAACTGGCCAAGACCCGAATTCGCAGCGTGCCGAGTGTACTGCGGCATCTAAACGGCGCTCGCATGCTCGAAATCACCGGCACACCCAAGGGTGGCTTCGGTTCTGCCGCCGCATCGGTACGGCGGACGCTGTCGGCACTGCACTGGCCGAAGGGCTACAACTTTCGCATCGGCGGGCTGTATGCGGAATTCGAGCACACCGCCCTGGTGCTGCTGGGAGCCGGCATTGCGGCCATTGCCCTGATGATCGGAATACTGTTTCTCCAGTTCGAGGGTTGGCTCAAGCCCGCGTTGATCTTTCTCGAGGTACCGCTGGCATTCGGGGGCGGCGCCGCGGCCCTGGCCGGCAGCCGCATCGGCCTGAACCTGCTCGGATTGGTGGGATTTATCACGCTGATCGGTATCAGCCTCAACCACGCCATCGTTTTGCTCGACCGGGTCAAACGCAACGAGGCCGCCGGCCAGGCCACTGAAGACGCGGTCAGGGAAGCGGTCTCGGTGCGTTTCCGCCCGATCCTGCTCACTACGCTCACCGCCGTTCTGGGAGCGCTGCCAACGGCCGTCGGGTGGGGCATAGGCGCTGCCCCGGAACAGGGGTTGGCGGTGGTAATCGTAGGCGGAATGCTATGGACCTCGCTTCTAAGCACCAATCTCATCCCGGCGCTTTATCTTGGAGCGCGTCGCCGAGCGGCGGCGAAACAGAAGGAACCCGCGACCCCGGAAGCCTAAGGGTCATCAGACCGAAGTTGTCGATCCTCGCCCGTTCCGCCGACTACCCAGCGCCGGAGCCGGCGCGGCAGAAGCTCGATCTGCTGGGTCAGTTGTATGGGCTCGCCTCGGGCGACGTTGCGCCACGCTCTGTACAGACTGATGAGGGAGCCGATTGCGAGCAACCCCCAGGCCAGGAACAGGAACCCGTCATCGAGCACGGACCCGATGCGACGGGAGTAAAAGGAAACGGCGACGATGGCACCGATGAGCGCATACGCGACCAGCGCGTTCATCCAGGCTCTGCGGCCCCCGACCACCATCGGCCGTCTCCTTTTCCCGCTTACCGTTCCGGCATTTTACTCCCCGGTAGCAGGCGGAGGCGCCACGACCGGCAAATGGTTGCTGCCGACGAGCGAGCGATTGAACTGCGGGAGCGTGGTCTTCATCAACTGCCGGTACTGCACCTTCGCCTTGTCGAGTTTCCCCTCCAGCTCGTGCAGCACCTGGACCGAGGCGTCGGTCGGCGGATAGCCCGGATCGCCGTAAACGTCGCCGCCGCCGGTACCCATTTCGGCGTTGAGCCAGATCAGGTGCAGATAGAGCCCGTACCGGGCCAGGTAGCTCTTTTCGTCGCTGTTGGCGAGCGCCGGCGAAATCAGCTTGTTCTCCAGCGCCTCGATAGTCTGGTTCATGTGCGCAATGCTCTTCAGCATCGCCTTGTCTCCGCTACCGCCTTCGGACTTGAGCATGGCCCGCACGGTCTGCAACTGCTTGCGCAGCCATTCGATCCGGTTGACCATGTGCGAGACGCTGGTGATGTCATCACGTACGCGGAGCAGCAGTTTCACGCGGGCCCGGGTCTGCGCCGGCGTTTCCGGCGCGCGCGGATCGGGGCGGACCTGCAGCGGCGCGCTGTAGGTCTTGCCGTCCACGGTGACTTGCGCCGTGTAGGTGCCCGGCGCAACCAGCGGACCGACCTCCGCTTGCCGGATCCCCCAGTGGGTGACCGGGCGCGACGTCTTGCCCATGAAACGCAATGCGTCCCAGACATGGGGGTTGCTGGACGGCGTGGTGCGCAACCGGATGAACTTGGGCGGCGCGTAGCGCAGATCCCAGTAAACGCGATTGATACCGACGGACAACTTTGCACCGGGGTTCGGGACCCAGCCTCCGTATCCCGGGCGCGGATCGAGCCCCGCCTCCCCCCCGCGCAGCTTGAGACGCCGCACCACGTGGCCCTGGGCATCCAGTATCGCGACCTTGACCGACTTTTCCTTCTTCGGCACGGCATCCAGCGAGAAGTCGACGAAGGCATGCGCGCCATGGAAGAAGCGGTAAGCGGGCCGCGACGTGAACACGTGTACCGGCGCCTTCTCCGTCTTATGCGTCATCTGCTCGAGCGGCGTGATGTCCTCGAGCACATAGATGCCGCGACCGTAAGTGGAAACGACGAGGTCGTGGAAGTTCTTCTGCACGGTCTCCCAACTCACCGGCGCGTGCGGCAGGCCCGCCTGCAACGGCACCCACCGGCCGCCGGCGTCGAACGAGACGTAGAGCGCATTGCCCGTACCGGCGAACAGCAGATCGCGGTCGTAAGGATCTTCGGCGACCGAACTCACGCTGCTCGTCGGGCTGACCGGGATACCACGCACGATGAGCTTCCAGTGCTTGCCGAAATCGGTGGTCTTGTAGATGTAGGGCTTGGAGTCGCCCATCAGCGTGCGATCGACCGCAATGTAGGCCGTGCCGGCGTCGAAGTGCGACGGCGTGATGCGGCTTATCGTGCCCCACGGCTTCAGGCCGGGAATGTGCCGCGTCACGTTGTCCCAGTGGCCGCCGCCATCCTCTGTCAGCCAGACCTGGCCGTCGTTGGTGCCCGCCCAGATCATTCCCTTCTTCACCGGCGAGGGCGCGATCGCGAACACCACCTCGCCGTAGAACTGTCCGAGGTTATCCTGGCGGTACATCTTGCCGTTGATGGGAATCCCGCCCGACCCGACGAGGTACTTCTTGCCGTGCACCGACAGGTCGGGGCTGATTACATGCCAGGTCTGTCCGCCGTTGGTCGTTTTGAAAATCACCTGGCAACCGTAATAGACGGTGTTGTGGTCGAAGGGATCGATGGCTAACGGCGGCGTCCAGTGGCAACGGTACTTGATCGACTGCGGCGGCGAATCGAGCGGATGATCGGGCCACGGGCTGACCGCCCGCGGGTTGCCGACACGCGTGTCCAGCCGGGTGATCTCGTCCCCGTAGCAGGTGCTCCAGATAATGTGCGAATCCGTCGGGTCGGGGTACGTGAAGCCGGACTCGCAGCCGCCGAGCGGTTCCTGCCACTCGCCGGGATCGACCAGCGGCGTCGAGTCGGGGTATGCCGGGCCACGCCCCGCTTCGTCGTCCTGCATGTTGCCGTACACCCAGTACGGCACCTGGTTGTCCACCGCGACGTGATACATCTGCCCGATCGGCAACCACTCGTGATGCCAGTTGCGCCCTCCGGTCGTGCTGATATACGGCCCCCAGTCGGCGCTGATCATTATGCGTTTCGGATTGCGGGGATCGATCCAGATATCGTGGTTGTCCCCGCCCCAGGGCATCTGCCGGAATGTCTTCCCGCCGTTGCCGGATACGTAAAAACCGTTGCTCGCGACGTAGACCTTGTCCTCGTTCGTGGGCGAGACGGCGACCCGTACGGAATAGCCGGCACGCTCCGTCAGCAATCGGCTGTAGTTTTCGACGTGCCAATGGTGGCCGCCGTCGTCCGAGCGCCACAGCGAACCCTGCTTCGCGGTCTCGATCAGCGCGTAGACGCGCTGGGGATCGGAGCGCGCGATGGCGACGTCGATCTTGCCCAGCGGACCCTGCGGCAGGCCCTTGCCCTTGATCTCGTGCCAGCTGCCGCCCCCGTCGCGGGTGACATACACGCCGCTCGACGGCCCGCCGCCGATCATCTGCCAGGGGCGAAGCTGCCACTGCCAGAGTCCCGCGAACAGGATCTGCGGATCCTGCGGATCCATCGCGAGGCCCGAACAGCCGGTATTCCCATTGACGAAGAGCACGTGCTTCCAGGTCTTGCCGCCGTCCTCGGTGCGCCATACCCCGCGCGAGGATTCCTTTTTGGTTCCCGTGCCCATCACGCACACGAACACGTCGTTCGAGTCCTGCGGGTCGATCACGACGCGCGCGATCAGGCCGGCGTCCTCCAATCCCATATGCTTCCAGGTCCGGCCGCCGTTACGCGAGCGGTATACGCCGTCGCCCGGCGTAATGCCGTTGCGGATGACCCAGGACTCGCCCGTACCCACCCATACGGTGTCGGGGTGCTGGGGATCCACGGCGATAGCCCCGATCGACTGCACCGGTTCCTTGTCGAAGATCGGATGAAACCGGAATCCGCCGTCCGTGGACTTCCACACCCCGCCCGAGGCCGCGCCGACGTAGTACACGTTCGGGTTGCCCGGCACACCGGCCACGGCGCTGGCCCGATTGCCGTGCTGCGGGCCGATGAAGCGAAAGTGAAGCGCCTTGAACTGCGCCGGCGCCGAACTGCCGGCCGCAACGGCCGGTACCGCGCCGACCATCGTCAACAAACACACCGCAGCAAGCCGCTTGAAAAATCCATCAGCGTTCATCTTCATTTCATGGTTCCTTTTGAAAGGGAGCGTCCGGGGCTGCGAGCCGAACAGGACGCATCACCCTTTCGGACGGCACATGGATTTCCTTGTTCGGGACAGCCGAACGGTCCGGCTTGATCGCCTGCTTCAGCCCGGGATACACGGTCGCTCCGTCGGCCTATGCATTGACTATAGGAGCAAATCATCGTTTTGGCAATTGCGCGTAGCTGACAAGTGCGGCGAGATTGTCGGTCCAGGCCAGACGGTCTTCATGGAAGATGTTGACGGGCTCGGGAAGTCCGTCGCCGTCGGTGAGCGTGCCGAGATAGAGCATCGCATGGTCGCCGTATCTCTCGACGTTGGTGTTGAACAGCGGGGAACCGCATTCGGCACAGAAGTGCTTGATCGCCGTGCCCGTCACCGCGAATTCCCGGAGCGACTCCCGCCCGCGCGTGAGGGACAGTTCGCCGCGGTTCACGATCGCATAGGAAGAGAAGGCGGTCCCGTTCATGGTACGGCAGAGATTGCAGTGGCAATTGACGACGGACTTCACCACGCCGACGACGGCGTAAGCCACCGCGCCGCAACGGCAACGCCCCGACAGCGTGCTCACCCCCCCTGCCCTTTCGCTTCCAGCAGGCGGGCCAGGTAGCGGGCGATCATGTCCACCTCGAGGTTGACGCGCGTACCGGGCTCGTAACCGCCCATGACGGTGCGTTCCAGGGTCGCCGGGATAATGGCCACTTCGAATTCGGCGCCGTCGACGGCATTCACCGTGAGACTCACGCCGTCGACCGCAATCGATCCCTTGGCGGCGATCATCGGCGAGAGCTTCTTCGGCGCCGCAAAGCGCATGCGCCAGGCGCGCGCGTCCCGGCGGCGAGAGACCAGCGTCCCGATGCCGTCCACGTGGCCGCTCATCAGGTGCCCCCCGAGGGTGTCGCCGACGGCGAGCGAGGGCTCGAGGTTCACCGGCGAACCCGGCTCCAGGTCGCCGAGTGTCGTCAGGGACAGGGTTTCCGCGGACGCATCGGCATGGAACCGGGCATCGGCCGGATCGACCACCGTCAGGCACACCCCGTTCACGGCAATGCTTGCGCCCGGCACCAGCACGGCCGGTTCCAGCACGCCCGCGCAATCGATCTCCAGGCGCTGATCTCCGCCGCGGGCTTCGCGCGAAGCGATCCGCCCGGAGCCCTGAACTATGCCGGTAAACATGTCATCTCCCGTGCGGGTGCAATCGGATGCGCGAGTCGCGTCCGCAGCGCCGTGCGCTCACGATGCGCCAGGGCGGCGGCTCGGGAATCCGGGTCTGTTCGCCAAGCGCCGCGAACGACCGCGCCTCCGGCCCCAGCAAATGGGGCCCCTGGAACAGATCGAGTTCGTCCACGCAGCCCGACGACAGCAAGGCGCCCGCCAGGCGCGGACCGCACTCGGCATAGACCTCGTTGACTTCGAGATCGGCAAGCATGTCCAGTACCGCCTTCCATTGCACACGCCCGGCGGCATCGGCCTCGGTTACGTGAACGACCGCGCCCGCCGCTTCCAACGCCCGGCGGCGTGCGCCGTCGTCGACGGTGCAGAAGAGGTGGACCGGTCCGCCGCCCGTCTCGTTGAGCATCCGCGCCTCGGGCGGCGTGGACAATTTCGAATCGAGCACCACCCTGATCGGTTGACGGCTCGCGCCGGGCAGCCTCACGTTGAGCAAGGGATCGTCTTCGCGCACCGTACCCCCGCCGACCAACACCGCCCCGGCGCGGGCACGCGAACGGTGCCCGGCCGCGCGCGCCAACGGCCCGGTGATCCATTGGCTGGTGCCGTCGGCCAGGCCGCTCTTGCCATCGAGGCTCGCTGCCACTTTGAGCGTCAGCCACGGGCGCTCCCGCTCAAAGCGGCTGAAAAAGCCGCGGTTGATCCGCCGCGTCTGGGCCTCGCCGGGCCCGATTTGCACCTCGATGCCGGCAGCCTCCAGGAATTGGATGCCCTTGCCCGCCACGCTCGGATTGGGATCGCGCGCCGCGACGACAACACGCGCCACGCCGGCTTCGGTCAACAGCGGGGCACACGGCGGCGTGCGCCCGTGGTGGCTGCACGGCTCGAGGGATAGGTACGCCGTGGCACCCCTCGCCTGCTCCCCCGCCTGCCGCAACGCGAACACCTCGGCGTGGGGCTCTCCGGCACGGGCGTGGTAGCCCTCGCCGACCACCCTGCCCTCGCGCACGATGACGCAGCCCACCGCCGGATTGGGCGGGCAGGTGCGCACCCCCTTCACCGCCAGTCGCAGCGCACGGCTCATGAAGCGGCTGTCGCCGGCGCCCACGCCGTTCATTTCTTCTTCCGGCGCCGCGTTTCTTTCAACAGCGACAATTGGTGTTTGCCCGACTTGAGCCGCTCGTGCTCGAGTTGCTCGATCTGGCGGCGGAACGCCTCCACGTCCTCGAAGCTGTGGTACACGGAGGCGAAGCGCACGTAGGCTACCTGATCGAGGTCGGACAGGGCGGTCATGACCCAGGCCCCGATCTGGTCCGAGGAAATCTCGCGCTCACCCCAGAGGCGCAGGCGCTGGACGAGGTCGGCGATCAGCGAATCGACGGCGTCGGTCGCAACCGGGCGTTTTTCCAGCGCCTTGAGGATGCCGGCACGCAGCTTCGATTCGTCGAACGGCATCCGCGACCCGTCGCGCTTGACCACGCGCGGGAGGGCGAATTCGGCGGTCTCGAGCGTGCTGAACCGTACGCCGCAGGACAGGCATTCGCGGCGGCGCCGTATCTGGCGTCCCTCGTTGGCCAGCCGCGAATCGACGACGCGAGTCTGATCGTGGCCGCAGAACGGGCAGTGCATTACCGGACCCCGGCGCTACCCGGCGGGTGCATATACCGGATACTTGCGGCACTGCGCGGTGACCTTCTCGCGCACCGCCGCGATCAGATCCTCGTCCTCGTGGGCGTCCAGCACGTCGCAAATCCAGCCGGCAAGTTCGATGCAATCGGCCTCGGTATAGCCGCGCGTGGTAACCGCCGGCGTGCCGAGGCGCAGCCCGGACGTCACGAACGGCTTCTGCGGATCGTTCGGCACGGCATTCTTGTTGACCGTGATATGCGCCTTGCCGAGCGCCGCCTCCGCATCCTTGCCGGTAACGCCGCGACCGATCAGGTCGACCAGGAACAGGTGGTTCTCGGTGCCCCCGGAGACGATCTTGTAGCCGCGCTCCGCCAACGTCGAGGCCATGGCCTTGGCGTTCCTCACGACCTGCTGCTGGTAGGCCTTGAACTCCGGCTCCAGCGCCTCCTTGAAAGCCACCGCCTTGGCGGCGATGACGTGCATCAACGGACCGCCCTGGATTCCGGGGAACACGACCGACTGCAACTTCTTGACCAGCTCCTCGCTCGGGCCCTTGGCTACGATCAGGCCGCCCCGGGGCCCGCGCAGGGTCTTGTGGGTGGTCGAGGTGACTACGTGGGCGTGCGGCAGCGGGCTCGGATAGACGCCCGCAGCGATAAGACCGGCGACATGGGCCATGTCGACCATCAGGTAGGCGCCGACCTTGTCGGCGATGGCCCGGAAGCGCGCCCAGTCCATGACCTGCGAGTAGGCGCTGAAGCCGGCCACGACCATCTTCGGCTTGTGTTCCACGGCCAGGCGCTCGACGGCATCGTAATCGACCTGGCCGTCGTCGTTGACGCCGTACTGCACGGAATTGAAGATCTTGCCGGAGAGGTTCGGCTTGGCCCCGTGCGTCAGGTGCCCACCGTCGGCGAGACTCATGCCGAGGATCGTATCGCCCGGCTGCAGCAGCGCGAAATACACCGCCTGGTTGGCTTGCGAGCCCGAATGCGGCTGCACATTGGCGTAGTCGCAGTCGTAGAGCAGTTTCAGGCGCTCGATGGCGAGCGACTCGGCCACGTCCACGTACTCGCAGCCGCCGACCGGACACCGGCATGGCGACCCTGAGCATCATCTCCTGGCGCGACATCCCCGCGCAGGTGGTCGGCCGCAAGGGGCGCGAGACCGCCAAGGCGCAACTGCCGGCGCGATTTCAGGAGGCGGTGGACCGCGCCGCCATGCGTGCCGGGCGCGGCAGCTCCAATGCCTACCTCGCGGACTGGAAGCGCAGCCCTCCCCGGCCGTGCGG
>JBJKSR010000290.1:0-5826 GCA_046703965.1 Gammaproteobacteria bacterium
GTCCAGCGCCATGGCTGGCTCCTGGCCTACCTGTTCGGCGCCTCACCCGCCGTGTGCCCGAGTTTCATGAAGGATCCGCCCGGCTGGCTGCAACCGCTCGCGAACGGCACCCTGGCCGCGCCCCACGCCACCTCGCTGCGCTTGTCCGACATCGGCTACAAGAACCGGCGCCAGGCCGCCCTGACGATTTCCACCAATTCGCTCGCCGACTACATCGCCGACCTCACGCGCGCGCTGGCAACGGAGGAACCGGCCTACGCCGCCATCGGCGTAGAGATTGACGGGGAATGGCGCCAGTTGTCCGCCGGGCTGCTGCAGATCGAAAACGAATACTACGGCCTGGTGAGGCCCAAGTGCCGTCCCCGCAGCGGCGAACGCCCGACCCTCACGCTGGCCCGGGACGGCGTGCGCTATGCCGAGGTCCGCGCACTCGACATCGATCCTTCGTCCCCCCTCGGCATCCGCGGCGAGACCATGGACTTTCTGGAGTTGTTCATGTGGTTCTGCCTGCTCGCACCCAGCCCCCCGCTGACGCCGGGCGATCATCTGGAAATCGATTACAACCAGCGCAACGTCGCCGTGCGCGGGCGCGAGCCCGGGTTGCGACTTCGCCGCGCGGGCGAATGCGTCGACCTTCACGCCTGGGGACTGGAGATCGTCGAGGCAATGGCACCCCATGCCGCGTACCTCGACCGGGGGCTCGACGGGAAGCCCTATGCCAGGGCCCTGGCCGGCGCGGAGGCCCGGCTGCGCGATGCAGAATCGACTCCTTCCGCCCGGGCGTTGCGGGAAATCGAATCCATGCCCGGCGGTTTCATGGCCTGGGCCCTGGAACGGTCCCGTATCCACACCGCCGCGTTGCGCAGCCACCCCCTCGGCGAGGAGACGCTGCAGCGCCAGACGACCGCAGCCCGGACCTCGATCGATCGCCAGCACGAAATCGAGAACGCACCGCAGGAACCCTTCGCCGAGTTCCTGTCGCATTATTACGCGGGCATCTGATGCGTGCGCGCCGCGGACGTCCCGCTTCCGACCCACCGTCACGGGACCGCCAACGCCCTCCGGCGCGATTGCGTGTACCCTTATCCCACCGCTGGCCGCTTCACTGAATGAATTTCACATGCAGTTTTCGCTTCGCAAACCGGCCTCTTCCTCGCCCCTGACCGGCGCACTGGAGGCGCTCGAGGGCGTGGTGCTCGGCAAACCGGAAAAGATCCGCCTGGCGCTGGTGTGCCTGGTTGCCGGCGGTCACCTGCTGATCGAGGACATCCCGGGCGTGGGCAAGACCACGCTCGCCCATGCCCTGGCGCGCGTACTCGGGCTCCGGTTCCAGCGTATCCAGTTCACCAGCGACCTGCTGCCCGCCGATATCATCGGGGTCACGGTGTTCGAGCGTGAACACGAACGCTTCGCCTTCCGCCCGGGCCCGCTGTTCGCGGAAGTCGTCCTGGCGGACGAGGTCAACCGCGCGACTCCGCGGGCGCAAAGCGCCCTGCTCGAGGCCATGCAGGAAAGACAAGTCAGCGTAGACGGTGAGACCCACCGGCTGCCGCGACCGTTTTTCGTCATCGCTACCCAGAATCCCCTGGAGCAGATCGGCACCTATCCGTTGCCCGAGTCGCAGCTCGACCGCTTCGCCATGCGCCTGGAACTCGGCTATCCCGCGCCGAGCGCAGAGCGCGCGCTGTACCAGGCGGAAGACCGCAGCGACCTCCTCGCCCGGCTTGAGCCGAGCCTCGCCCCGCAGGACGTGATCGATCTGCAGGGCCGGGCGCTTGCGGTAACCGCCGCGCCGGCGCTGATCGACTACGTGCAGGCGATCGTGGCCTGGACCCGGGACACGGAGCGCTATGAGCATGGGTTGTCGCCGCGCGCCGGACTCACCCTGGTGCGCCTGGCACGGGCGAACGCGTTGGTCGACGGACGCAGCGCCACCCTGCCCGAGGACGTGCAGGCCGTGCTGCCCGCCGTGGTCGGCCACCGGCTGCGGCCGCGTGGAATGGCCGCCTCGGGCTACGACGTCGGACGCGCGCTGATCGAGGCCGTCCCGATCCCCTGACCGCCGGCGCCAACGAACATGCAGGTATCGCGTCCCCTGGCCGGCTGGATCGAGCGTGCGACGGCACGGCGCATGCTCGGGCCGCCGTGGCCGCAGGCCCTCGATCGTTCGCAGGTGTTCATCCTGCCTGCCGGCTTCGGCCTGCTCTGCGCCGCCGCCATCGTGCTGCTGCTCATGGTGGCCCTCAATTACCAGAACAGCCCGGTATTCCTGCTGACGTTCCTGCTCGGGGCCATGCTCTGCGCGGCCATGGTCGTCTGCCACCGGAACCTCCACGGGCTGGAGATCCGTTCCGTGTCCGTTGCACCGGTCTTCGCCGGGGAACCGCTGCACCTGCGTGTCAGCCTGCGCAGTCACCGCCGGGCACGGTGCGGCCTGGTCTGCTTCGCGGGAAGATCCGAAAGCGGCGAGACCTCCCTTGCTCCGGGCGAATCCGCGCAGCTCGAACTGGCCCTGCCGGCACGCACCCGCGGACGGCACACGATCCGGGACCCGGGCCTGGCCAGCAGGGAGCCTTTTGGCGCGTTCCGCGCATGGAGCCGATTGGCACCCGTCGAGTGCGTAGTCTATCCGCGCCCTGCCGCGCACGCCGGCATGCCGCCGGGCACCGGCGACGGCTCGGGCCATGGCGACGCGAACGCGGAACCGGAGGACTTCGCCGGACTGGCGCCCTACCGCCCTGGCGACCGCCCGGGGCAGATCGCGTGGCGAACCTACGCCCGCAGCGGCATCCTGGAGCGCAAGCACTTTGCGAGCGGCGGCCGCGGTACCCGCTGGCTGGATTTCGAGGCCGCACCCGGTGCGGACGACGAAACCCGCCTGTCGGTGCTTGTCCGCTGGGCCCTGGATGCAGAGCAGACCGGCGCGGCCTGGGGTTTGCGCCTGCCCCGCCACCAGATCGAACCCGACCACGGCAGTGTCCATCTGGCGCGTTGCCTGCGCGCATTGGCCCTGTTTCCCGGACCCTACGATGACCCGCAGGCCTGAGCCCGTCGCCACGCCGGCCCAGGCGCGTATCGCATTGCTCGCGCTGGCGGCGGGCATTCTGCCCTTCCAGTTCACGCTGCCGCCGTGGGTCGCCGCGGGAGCACTGGTGTTCGTCGCATGGCGGGCACTGGCGCTGTTCGGACATGCGCGTCTGCCCGGGACCGCGGTCCGGGTCGTCCTGCTCCTGATCGGCATGGCGGGCATCGTGGCCACCTTCCGGAGCTTTGGCGGCGCCACGGCGGGCGGTGCCTTCCTGGTCATCACCACGGCGCTGAAGGCACTCGAAAGCCGCTCCCGCCGGGACTTCCGGGTGGTGGCCTTGGCCGCCTGGTTCCTGCTCGCCGCGGCCTTCCTGCTCGACCAGTCGCTGCCACTGGCACTGTATGCGATAGCCGTGGTGTGGCTGGCGACACTCGCCCTGCTTGCCGGCGGCCCGGACGCACGTCGCGGCACCCTGGGGCGGCGCGGGCTGCGACTGATAGCCGCGGCCTTGCCGCTGGCGCTGGTCCTGTTCCTGCTTTTCCCGCGCCTGCCTGGCCCGCTGTTCCGCTTCGGCGCTCCTCAGTTGGCCAGCGTGAGCGGCTTGTCGGATTCAATGTCCCCGGGCAGCATCGGCGCGCTCACCACCTCGAATGCGGTAGCGTTCCGCGTGCATTTCGAAGGCGCCGTGCCACCGCCCGGCGAACGCTACTTCCGCGGGCCGGTGTTCACCCTGTACGACGGCCGGCGCTGGCTTCCCGGGCGCCGGCGCTACGGCCGCCCGCGCTTCGAAGGGCACGGCAAACCGGTGCACTACCGGGTGCTGGAACGGGCGAACGGGACACATTTCCTGTTTGCACCGGCCCTCCCCGTCCAGATCTCGACGCAAGCGCGCTACACGCCGCGCTATGAGCTTCTGGCGCCGCACCGGATCTGGAACGAGACCACCTACACCGGCATCTCGTATCTCAGCTACACGGCGCAGCCCAATCTGCCGCCCGGCGAGCGTGCCGCGGACCTGGCACTGCCCGCCGGTATCGACCCCAAGGCGCGCGCGCTCGCCGCCCGGTGGCGACGGGAACACGCCAGGCCGGGGCAGGTGATCCGGGCGGCGCTCGACTGGTTCCGGCAGAAGCCCTTTTACTACACGCTCGCCCCCGGCCGGCTGACCGGCCCCGACCGTGTGGACCAGTTCCTGTTCAAGACCCGGCGCGGATTCTGCGAGCACTACGCGAGCGCCTTCGCCGTGCTGATGCGCGCCGCGGGCATCCCCGCGCGCATCGTTACCGGGTATGCCGGCGGCGACGTCAACCCGTACGACGGCTGGCTCGTGCTGCGCCAGTCAAACGCCCATGCCTGGGACGAAGTCTGGATCGCGGGCCGGGGCTGGATCCGGGTGGACCCGACGTCGGTAATCCCGCCGGGGCGCGTCGAACCGTCGGCGACGCGCTCGGTGGCAACCAGCCCGAGCGCGAATCCGGCCCTGGCCCCGCAGGGCTGGCTGTGGCAAATACGTTTTGCCTGGGACGCGGTGAACACCGCGTGGACCGAATACGTCGTCGGCTTCGGGCCGGGACTGCAACGCCAGTTGCTGAATCGGCTGGGCCTGGGCAATGCGGGACCGCTCGTCTCCGCGCTGCTGATGGCGGCGCTGGCGATCGCAGTCGGCATACTGACGTTCTCGCTCGGATTGACCCGGCTGAAACTCCGCCACGAAGAACCGGCCAAGCGACTCTACCGTCGCTGGTGCCGCCGCCTGGCACGCCGCGGACTGGTACGCGGCCCGGGCGAGGGCCCGCGCGATTTCGCCGTGCGGGTGGCGCGCGAATCGCCCCGTTATGCGGAGTCCGCTGCGGAGATAACGGCGCTGTACGTGGCCGCCCGCTATGGCGGCGATGTCGCCGCGCTGCCCGCGCTCAGGCGTCGGGTGCGGTCATGGCGTTGACGCGGGCCCGGCCCAGGGGCAGTAGCCATAACCCGCCCAGGCCAATGACGAACAGCACCGAGATAGTCGCCACGGCCAGCCGCGGATTGCCGGTCCCGGTCTGGACCGCACCCACGAGCAAAGGCCCCAGCACTGCCGAGAACTTGCCCATCAGGCCGTAGAAGCCAAAAAACGATGCGCTGTCCCGGCGCGGAATCAGCCTTGCGAACAACGAGCGCGAGAGGCTCTGCGTGCCGCCCTGCACCAGCCCCACCAGCACGGCGAGCAGGAAGAACTGCCAGGGGTGCGTGATGAAGGCGGCGTAGACGACCACGGCGATGTATACGGCGAGTCCGCACGAGATGCCGGCGCGCGGCCCGATCCGCTCGCCGAGCCAGCCCATGGCCAGCGCCGCCGGGAAGGCGACGAACTGGGTCAGCAGCAAGGCCAGGAGAAGCGAGCTCGAGGGCAGTCCGACCGCGAGCCCGAAGCCCACCGCCAGTTTGAAGACGCTGTTCACGCCGTCGATATAGAACCAGTACACCACGAGAAAGCCGAGCAGGACCGGCAGCGTGCGCAGCCGCAGCACCACCGCGCGAAACTGGGCCAGGCCGGCCGTGAGCGCCTTTCTCGCATCGGGGCCGCGCCCGGCCTCGTGCACGCCGAAGAACAGGAGCAGCGAGAACAGGCCCCACCAGACGGCGACGGTCACGAACGAGGCCCGCACCGCGGCGCTCGCATCGGCCAGCCCGAACCAGTGCGGCTTCTGCTCCATGACGACGTTGACAAGGAACAGGAGCCCCCCGCCAAGGTAGCCCACGGAATAGCCGAGGGCGGACGTCCGATCCAGTTGCCCCGGCGTCGCCACGTGCGGCAG
>JBJKSR010000291.1:0-7420 GCA_046703965.1 Gammaproteobacteria bacterium
GTGTCTTCCGAAGCGCTGGCCACCCACCGGCTAACGTCCTTCAGCTTGCGGCGGGTGAGCAACTCGTCCAATCCGGGCACGTTGGCCGCCTCGATCGCGTTCCCGAGCGCGTCGTGCGCGCTCTCGATCGCCAGCTCCTTACCCTCGCCCTCCTCCAGCACCCGCCGCCGGGGCGGCGCCCCGGCACGAAGGGCGAAGTCGCGCAACAGGTCACCGCAGAATCCGTGAATGGTGCCGATGCGGGCCGAATCGACCTCGGCGGCCAGCTCCCGGCTCCCGGCGGCCCGGAGCGCGCTGCGCAGCTTTCGCTTGAGGTCTGCCGCCGCCTGGGTGGTGAAGGTGATGGCGGCGATCTGATCGATCGCCAGCGGCGCGGACACCGGCTGGAGGGCGACACCGTCTACCAACACCGGAACGCCGAGTTGGTGGCAGAGTGCCTGAACCACGGTGGTCGTCTTTCCGGAACCGGCGCCGGCATCCACCAGCAGGTTGTGGCCCTGGTCGATGACCACCGCGATCTGGGCATCGGTAAGGCGGGTCATCGGCCCGCCTCCACCGGTCCGCCGGGTATGCGGCAGACGTCGCGCGCCGGGCAGTAGGGCGAGCAGCCGCACGACGGCGCCGGATCGGCGGGCAGGTCACCGGCGCGGACCTGCGCAATGCGTCGGCCCGCCGCGCTCAGCGCCGCATCGAGCTTCTCCCCGGCCTCGGGCGCGTCCTGCAACTCGCCCTTGTTCAGTGGGGCGAACGAGAGCGAGTGGACCGGTTTCGGGTCGCGAATGGTGCGGTACTCCATGCGCGCCAGCAGGTCGCCGGAGCGCCGCTGCCGCAGCACCGCGGCATAGAGCGGCACCTGCAGCACTACGCCGTCGTACCAGCCCTTCTTGCTGCCCGCGGCGGGAGTGGAGTACTTCGTACTCTTATAGTCGATAGCGGCGATGTACCGTTCGGCGCCCTCAACCCGCTCGTCGACGCCGCGATCCACGCGGTCGATGGCGCCTCGCAGGCGGAAGTCGACGCCCCCGCCCGACAGTCGTACGTCATCGAAGCCGAATTCACCCTCCGCGGCGCCGGTGCGGATCTGGGCCTTCGAATTCGTGTTGTACTTGCTGTAGGAGTCCTCATTCCATTTCACTTCGAAGTCCAGATACCCCTGGAGTTCGACCGCAAGCTCGCTACGCGCGACGTCGTGCAGAGACTCCGGCCCAAGCCACTCTCCGGCGGCCAGAGCCGCCTCCCAGGCCTGTTGCAGCGAACCGGCCATGGCGTCTCGCGCCCATGTAAGGTCTTCATTGCGCAGGAATGCCGGCCCTTGCTTCTTCTCGCGCGCCCCCAGGAAGAAGCGATCGAGCGCATCGTGCAGCAGCGATCCGCGCACCGTGGGCTCCATCAGGTCATCGGCATCGGCCTGCGGGTCGAGATGCAGCAGGCGCTGCGCGAACCAGTGCCAGCGGCACTTGGCCACCTGTTCGAGCTGCGTGGCGGACCAAACGAAACCCTCTCCGTAGCGCTCTGCCAGCCACTCGCGCAGCGCCGGGTCTTCTATGGTGCCATTCCACGGGCTCGCCTCGCGGCCACGCTGCGATTCGCGTTCGGCCGCCTGGCGCGCGTGCGCCACCGCCGCCGCGTCGCGTGCCACCGGGAATCCGGGCACGAGCGCCTGATACGTCGGCATGCGTTCGAGGACGCCCGCGTCCGCAAGCTTGTCGTCGTCATCGTCAACTCCGTTCGCGCGCGCCAGGGCTGCCGCGGCCTCGTCGACGAACGCCGAGCGCGCCACGTCGCGGCCGGCAGAGTCCATGACCGGCCAGCTGAGCGTGAGCGCCTGCTGCGCCCCGGCGCATACGACCCGGAACAACTCGGCCTCCCGATTGCGCCAGGCGTCGGGCTCATCGAGCGGAAGACCCGCGGCGATCAGTGCTCGGCGGTCATCGGCGTCCAGCAGGGCTCCGCTGGCCGAGCGTTGGGGGAAGACCCCGGCGGAGAGCCCGATCACGAACACGTGGTCGAAGGCGCGCCAGCCGAGTGCCAGCGCTTCACCCACCGCCACCCCGAAGTCCGTGGTGGGCGGCGTGATCAGGTCCTCGTCGAGCAGAAGCAGGAAGCGGCGGGCAAAGGCCGCCGCATCGATCGGGGCTGTCTCGGAGCCGAAGGTGGTGAGCGCCGCGTGCCACGCGAGGGCCGTCTCCGCGATGAGGTCCGCCGCCCGAACGTCGGCCTGCCAAACATTCCGATCGGCCAGAGGCGAGGCCAGGGCTTCGGCCAACCCCCAGGTTCCGTCGCGCAGCGTCTCGCCCACCCACCCGAACCAGGCGGTGAGCGGACGAGCGCTCTCCAATTCCGCGAGGCGCGGATCGAGGGCTTTCCAGGCGGCGAGAGTTGCGGCCACGTCCTCTGTGCGGGGCAGCGGCCGGCGGCGTTCATCGTCCGTGCTCTCGCCATGATCGCGGGCCTCACAACGGGTCAGCAGCTCGGCGAATGCGTCGTGCCATGCACCGCGACTCGTGAGTTGGCGCGCGAACCCAACGAGGTTCACCACCGCCGGGTCGAGGCCCGTTGAGAGGAGCGGATTCTCCGCCAGTTCGATGATGCTGTGGCGAGTGATCGATTCGCTGGCCGTGGCGAGAATTGCCTGCACCGCGCGTGCCGCCCCCGTATGCGACAGCGCCGTCCTTCGCCTGGCGGTGACCGGCACGCCCAGCCTGGCGAGTGCGTCGGCCATATCGTTGACCAGGGGGCGGGCCTGGCGCGCCACCACGGCGATGCGCGAGGGCTTCACGCCGCCGTCGATCAGCGCCCGCACCCGAACCGCGATCGTCTCCACTTCGCGGGCAGCGTCCGGCGCCTCGGTCAGGCGAACCGCGGGGCCAGCGAAGGCGGCATCCGTGAACAGAGCGCCCGCGAACATCTCTGCGCTGCTCGGCGCGTCGTACTCCGCGCCCAACTCCGCCGGCAGCTCAAGCGGAAAGCTCGTGAGGATCTCGAGTCGGTCCAGGGCGGGCGTCGCGGCCAACGCGGCGAGGAGCGGCCGCCAGCCGCCACGAAGATCCGCGAGGCCTACGAAGCGAACGTCGCGCCTGCCACCGAGCCGCCCGGCGAAACCCGTGGGATCAGCAGCGATCTCCCGGGCCAGGCGCACCTTGCCGTCGCGTCCGTCGCCTCGTCGCGTGCGTTCCAGCAGCGCCAGCCATTCGTCATAGATGCGTCCCAGAACCTCCGCCCGGTCGCGCGAGAACCGGTCGCCGGCAACTCCGGCCGCCGCCCGTTGGAAGGCCTCGGCACCGATTCCTTCGCTTATCAGTTCCCCGAGCAGGCGATCCACCGCGGGAACCCAGGCTTCTCCGCCGCGGGCCTGGGCGAATACGCGGCCGCCGAAACGGCCCAGGAGATCCGACAGGATGGCGTAGCGTTCGGCCTCCGTGAGCGGGCGCGGCGCGCTCTCGGTGCCCCACCGGTGGGAGATTTCGCTGAACAGGCAGACCGGCGATTCGAACCACCCCGCCACGCCCCGCTCGGCCGCCAGGCGGTGGACGTCGTCTCTCAGGCCGCCCTGGCGGAGGACCACCCATGCGGACGGCGTGGGCCAGGGATATTCGGCTGTGGCAGCGGGGAGCGGGAACAGGCCTTCGACCGCGCACTCTAGCAGCTGAGCGGGGTCAAGGAACGAGATGACACGCGGAATCGGCATTACAGCAGGGAGACTGAGTGTACGGGATCTTACGGCGTCGGGGCGCGCGGAGCCTGCCGGGCGGCCAGGCCGGCGGTTGGCATACAACTGCCGACAAGGCGCACCCTACGGTGCCTCGACATTCGCGATCAGGATGTCGGTGCCCAACTTAGTCGTCGTCGGCAGGGCCCTCACTCCTGAGTTCAGCGAACTTGGCTGCCATCGTCGGGTTGCCTCGCTGGATCTTTTTGATCGTAACGTCCTGCGCCTTGTCACTTGCGAGCCGGAGGTTTCGATCGGTGCCGAGCAGGGCCTCCTTCGTCTTCTGCAAGTGATCGATGGACTTGTCGATCTCGTCGATCGCCGTACGAAAACGCCTGGACGCAAGATCGACATTCTTCCCGAATGCGGTTTTGAACTTTTCGAGCTCGCTTTCAAAGTTCGTGATATCCACGTTCTGCTCCCTCACGAGCGCAAGCTCCGCCTTGTACTTAAGCGCGTTCATCGCCCCATTACGCAGCAGAGTAATGATTGGAATGAAGAATTGCGGCCGGACGATGTACATCTTTGGATAGCGATGGGACACGTCGACGATCCCGATATTGTAGAGCTCACTGTCGGGTTCGAGCAGAGAGACCAGCACCGCGTACTCGCACCCCTTCTCGCTGCGATCCTTGTCGAGCTCCTTCAGGAAGTCTTCGTTCTTGCTCTTAGTCGCCGTCCGATCGCTTTCGTTCTTCATTTCGAACATGATCGACACGCTCTCAATGCCCGCCTGATCCGCATCGCGGAAGATATAGTCGCCCTTGCTGCCAGTCCGCGCGTCATTGTCCTTCTCGAAATAGGCCCGTGGAAAGGCCGTCGCTCGAATGCGGTTGAACTCAGTCTCGCAGTGCTGCTCGAGAGTCTCACCAACCATCTTGGTGGACAAGCGCACCTTCATCTCCCGGAGTCGCTCGATCGTATCATCGCGGTCCTTGATCTGCGTCTCGTACTTCTCCTTGAGCGCCTTTTCAGCGAGTTGCTTTTCAAGCTCCGCTCGCTCGAGGCCACTTTTCAGATCGTCGCGCTCCTTCTCGATCAGTCCCACTGCCTCAGTGATCGCGAGCTTTTGCGCAACCGCACCGGCGTCCAGTTTGGCCTGCAGTTTCTGGATCGTCGCGTCCTTGGCCGCGGTATCCTTCTGCAACTCGGCGGCAACCTTCGCTTGAGCAAGTTCCACGGCAGCCCGCTTCTCCTGCTCCGCGAGCTCGAGCCGCTCGTGTAACTGCCGCGCGAACTCCTTGTCACGAACCTGCTTCAGGATGTCCGCGTACCCGGCCTCGTCAATCTTGAAGGCCTTCCCGCAGTGCGGACAGACGATTTCGTGCATGACCATGTACCTCCGGTTTGACCAGCATCTGCAGACGTCCAGCGGTCTCTTGCGTGTTCCGCAATGACCGTTTGCTGTTAGAGTAGTCTGCCGCCAAAGCCGCGCGTCGTCAATTGGAACGCGATGGGCACCACGCCGCGCTCAACCGGCGGTATGCAGGGCCACAACCGCGTACGGACGATCACAGGGCGATCTGACAGTCTACCCCCACCCTGACTCGGCTCGCTGCGCCCCGGGACACGCCTTACATTCACCCATATGACCACGCCCGACGACTCGCTCTCCAGCGCTTAGGACATGACCGAACCTGCCCCGCCCCGGCCCTCAACCGACAGTGGCCCCCGCGCCCCCGAGGTCGAGCGCTGCCTGCAGCTCTTCCGGTTCCTGCGGGCATATGCTGAGCTGCATGTGCCCATCAAACGGACGCTGGCCGAGGAACCGTGGGTTCAACGGCTGGCTGACCTCCCCAAGCACCCGTCAATCTCGATTGGAGAGGTCATCCTCCAGAACAAGGAGCCCGAAGACGGCGAGACCGCGCAGCAGGACGAACAACCGCTACTCCGCGTGCGCAGACCGCAACTCACCCATGCGCCTCGCCCCCCGGAGATCCTGCTGCCTTTCGTCCGTTCCGGATGGGAGCGATGGGACGGGGAAGTGTCCGTCCAAGAGACGCGTAACACCGAACGGGAAGGACAAACGATTATTGAACGATTTAGCGACGATCCGACACGGCTGGCAGCACTCGCCACGTGGCGTAGCAAGTGGGGGCAATGGGCGGCCAATGAGCGGCCGGCCGCCCACGCGATGAGCGTCTTCGAGCGGCTATTTGAACTCCGCGGACGTATAGAGCGCGACGGCGAGCAGGTCGAGCTCATGCTCGGCGATGGACGCCTCCGTTGGAAGCGCGCCGCCGGCCTGATCGACCACCCCATATTGCTTCAACGAGTACTACTCGAATTCGACGCCAGCGTGCCAGAATTTCGAATCGTGGACGCTGAACGAGGCCCGGAACTGTACGCACCGTTGCTCTACGGAGACGACTCCCTCTCGCCGGCCAATCTCAAAGCACTTCGCACAGATCTGGACCAAGGCGCGTACCATCCGCTCGCCGGCGCCATGACATCGGGGTACCTGCGATCACTGGCTCAACGGCTTGACGCCAAAAGCACGTTCGAGGAGACGTTGACGGTCGCTCCGCCAGGGGACAACGCCATTGTGGCGCGCGACCAGGTGCTCTTCCTCCGCACACGGACAGCCGGTTTCGCCGCAGCCTTCGATCGCGTACTGCAGGCAGTCGAATGCGGTATGCCGATTCCGATCGGCCTTACGCGGCTGGTTGGCGTCGAACCCCCGCCCACGCCGGACATGGCAGAATCCACGCATTCCCCGTGGAGTGCGCCCCAGGACATCCTGCTCAGCAAGCGGGCAAATGAGGAGCAGATCCGGGCGGCCCGCGCTCTGGATCGTCACGGCGCGGTGCTCGTGCAGGGCCCGCCGGGTACTGGCAAGACCCATACGATCGCCAACTTGATCGGCCATCTGGTAGCTCAGGGCAAGCGCGTACTTGTCACGAGCGATACAACGAAGGCGCTTAGCGTTCTACGCGAAGAAGTGGTAAAGGAGCTCCGTCCGCTGTGCGTCGCCGTCCTCGGGAACGACCTCAAGGGGCGTAAGCATATGCAGGACGCGGTGCGCGGCATCGTCTCGAGGCTCGGCAGCTCCGACAAGGCAGCGCTCGAACACGACGTGGCGCGGTTCACGGAATCCCGGAACAGGCTCAACGCGCGGATTGAGACCCTCACGCGCGATCTGCGAACAACGCGGGAAATGGAATACGAGCCAATCATTGTGGCCGGTGAGTCGACCGACCCGGCCCAGGCCGCCCGTTGGGTATGTGACAACGCAAACGGGAACGACTGGATCCCGGGCCCTCTCGCCCCTGGGGCACCCCTCCCGATGGCCGATGTGGAGCTGCGTGAGCTATACTCCACAAACGCCCAGCTCACACGCGAAGAAGACGAGGAGATTACCGGAGGCCTGCCGCCAGCAGATGCGATGCCGGAGCCGCGAGCCTTCGGCGAACTGATCAACCGGCTGGCTGCCTCCGAGTCATCCGACTTTGCTCCCCTCTGGGAGCGTCCCGCCTCGGAAGCGGAAATAGGAACACTCGAGCATCTCGCTCGCGTGGTCACCGGTATGGGCGGAGAGCTGGCGCGTCTTGAGCCATGGCAGCGCTCAGTGGTGGCGGCAGGACATTGAACCGCCCCGGCATTCCCGGAGGCTCCATTCCGTGAGAGATTGGAGCCATGAGCAGACCCAGTCGGTATTCCCCGGAGGTGCGGGAGCGGGCGGTGCGGTTGGTGTTCGAGCACACGCCGCAG
>JBJKSR010000292.1:0-10446 GCA_046703965.1 Gammaproteobacteria bacterium
GACGTGGTCACACTCGCCGACAGCCTGCCAGGTCTGCGCCTCGGCAGCCTCGGCCAGACCACCCTCTGCGGCCAGGCCACCGGTATCGACCAGGATCACGCGCTTCCCCCCGATCCGCGCATAGCCATACTGGCGGTCGCGGGTAAGCCCGGGCATGTCGGCTACCAGGGCATCACGGGAGGCCGTCAACCGGTTGAACAACGTCGACTTGCCCACATTGGGACGCCCCACCAGAGCCAGCACGGGGAGCATTACGGCGGTCCTCCGGGACCGCGCGGACGCTTACTTGCCCTTTTCCGACGCTTGGTATGCGGCAAGTTCCCCTCCCGCGCCGAGCACGATCAGGCGCTTGCCGACCACGATCGGCGCCATCCGGATGGCGCCGTCGTCCATGTTCACGCGGCCCAGGTATCTGCCCGTGTTGCGATCGAGAAAATGCAGGAAACCGAAGCGGTCACCCGCCACCACCATGGACCCATAGGACACCGGTGCCGACAGGCTGCGGTAACCCAGCTTGTCGTAGGTCCAAGTGGGTACGCCGGTTACCAGATCGTAGGCATGGATGCGTCCTTCGGAGTCGCTCACGTAAAGATGGGTCCCGTCATGCGTCACTCCGGTGTACGAAGACACCTTCCGGCTCCAGACGTCCTGCCCGCTGCTGGCCACCACCGCCACGAGCTTGCCCTGGTAGGTGGCGACGTAGAGATCGCCCCCGGTGTAGGTCATCTGGCGTCCGACGTCCACCAAGTCGGCGATCAGGTTGCCACCCGTGCCGGCCGCGATCTGCTTGAGCCACAATTGTTTGCCGCTCTTCATGTCCACGGCCATCGCCTTGCCGTCGGCGAAACCGGCATAGGCAACGCCGCCCGCGATCAGCGGTCGCGTGGCCGTGCGCAGCGACAGCGACGGGGCGCTGTTGCTCTGCGTCCACTGTTCCTTTCCCGTCTTCTCGTCCAGCGCCACCAGGTCGCCGGCCAGCGTGTTGGCAACCACCATGCCGTCGCCGATCACGGGGCTGACAATCACGGGAGAACCGACATAGTGGGTCCAGAGCGTCTTGCCGGTGGCTGCATCGACCACGACGACGTTGCCCGATCGGGTACCGACGGCGATCAGCCCGTTGCTGATGGACGGTCCGCCCGACAGGCGGGCGTTGACGTGTCGCGACCACTTGACGTGCCCGTTGTCCGCATTCACCTCGACGAGATGTCCGCCCACGCTCGCCGCGACCACCGTGCCGTCGTTGGCATCGGGCGCCAGTCCCAGCAGCTGGTCCCCTCCCCCGCCGCCGACATCGACCGACCAGTCGACGCGTGCCGTCATCCGGTGGGGATTTACGGGCAGAGGTTGCGGCGGCGGCACGTTCGAACTGGAGCAGGCCGCGACGGCCGCCGCGAGCACCAGCGCGGTGCCTATGCCCAGGGCCCTCATGATTGCCCCCCCGTGGCCGGCGAGGCAGCCCGGGCCGTCACCGCAGGGGTCGCGGCCGCGGCGGCCGTGCGGGCCGTCGGCAGGCTCGCCAGCCGCAGGGAGAGTAACTGGTGCAGCCCGCCCTGCGCATCGCTGGCGGCCAGCCCCTTCCGGTAAGCCGCCCGCGCCTCCTTCTTTCTGCCCAGCTGCAACAGCGCGTCGCCACGCAGGCTCTGTACGGTGGCGGCAAACGCCCCCTGCTCGTGCCCATCCAGGGTCTTAAGAGCGGCCTCGGCATTGCCCCGCTGCAGCTGCACCCGGGCCAACCGGACACGGGCTATCATCGCCAGTCCCTTGTCGGGCGAATGCGCGATGACTGCCTGCAGGCTGCTCTCGGCATCGCTGTAGAGCTGCTGGGAAAACTGGGACTTGGCGAGCGCCAGGCCGCCCAGGGCACCGTAGGCGGTATCGGGATAGGCGCGAACGAGCTTCCTGGCCGCTGTCTCTACGCTGGCATCGTTGCCCTTGCCTTCGGCCTGGACCACGGCGGCATAGAGCCCCGCGGCCTCGCTCGCCCGCTCGTTCTGCCAATAGCCCCACAAGCGCCAGCCGCCGACCACCAGGGCCGCGATGACCAGACCGCCTACGATCCATTTGGCGTTCTGTTCCCACCATTTCTTGAGCGCCTGCAGCTGCTCGGTTTCCGTCGTATAGCCTTCCAAGGTTTACTTCTCCTGATCGATCGTTTCCCGTGCCGGGATCAGTCCGCATCCTCGATGCGGCGCATCAGCACGGCGGACAATTCGCCTATGGCAACCGTTTCCTGCTCCGCGTCGCGACGCAGGAACTTGAGAGTCACTTTGCCTTCCCCGAGTTCCTCTTCCCCGAGGATCAGGGCCAGCCCGGCACCGAGGCGGTCGGCTCGACGCAGCTGCGCCTTCAGCGAGCCCGCACCCGCGTTCAGCGTCAACCGAAGCCGGGGGAGGTCCGCACGCAGGCGTTCCGCCAGCACCAGAGCCCGACACTCGGCGTCTTCGCCCAGTGCCACAAAGTAAGCATGCGGCCGTGGGAACTCGGGCAATCTGCCGTGCGTCTCCGCAAGCAGAATCAGGCGCTCCAGTCCCAGCGCCCAGCCCACGGCCGGCGTCGGACGGCCGCCCAACTGCTCGACCAGCCCATCATAACGCCCCCCGGAGCAGACCGCATCCTGGGCACCGAGCGCGTCTGTCGTCCACTCGAACACGGTGCCGGTGTAATAATCCAGCCCCCGGACCAGGAACGGATCGAGGTCGTAGGCTATGCCGAGTGCATCGAGTCGCTTGCACAGGCCCGCGAAATGCGCCCGGGACTCCACGTCCAGATAATCGGTAATCCGCGGCGCATCGGCGAGAATGTCCCGCGTCGCGCCGACCTTGCTATCGAGGACGCGCAGCGGATTGGACCTCAGGCGGCGTCTGCTGTCTTCGTCGAGCGCCGCTTCATGGCGCTCCAGGTAGTTCACCAGTGCATCGCGGTAGCGCGCCCTGTCTCCGGTGCCGCCCAGGGAATTCAGTGTGAGCCGGACGCCATCCAGGCCGAGACGTGCCCACAGGCGCGCGGCAACCGCTATCAGTTCCGCTTCGGCCTCCGGCCCGGCGATTCCGAACGCTTCCGCCCCGATCTGGTGGAACTGGCGGTACCGCCCCTTCTGCGGGCGTTCGTGGCGGAACATGGGACCGCGGTACCACAAGCGTTGCTGGCTGCCGTTGAACAGGCCGTGGTTGATCCCGGCCCGCACGCACCCGGCCGTGCCTTCGGGACGCAGGCTCAGGGAATCCCCGTTGCGATCCTCGAAGGTATACATCTCCTTCTCGACGATGTCGGTGCTGACGCCGATCGACCGCGCGAACAATACCGTGGCCTCGATCAGGGGCAGCCGCACTTCGCCGTAGCCCGCCTGCCCCAGCTCCTCGGAGGCGACCTGTTCGACGAACTGCCAGTGGCCGGAAGCGGGGGGGAGGATGTCGTTGAAGCCCCGCACGGCACGCAAGGTCCCGCTCACGGCGCCGTCCCGGGGGCGGGGGGCTGCTTCAGATGCAGCTCGAAGCGGGCCGTGTTGCCCGTCACGTCCTTGGCGGGTACCTGGAAAGGCTGCCCGTTCACTTCAATCTTGACGCCGGACGCGTTGCCGAGAAAGACGTCGATCGGCCCCTGCGCCTGATCGAAATGCAGGCGCGTGCCCGCCGCGGCCAGGTTGTAATACAACCTTTTGTGGCCGGTGCCGTAAACCTCGACCCACGACGGGTTCATCATCTGCAGGACGAGGTGGATCCCGCCGGATGAGGGGGCGCCCCGAGAGGCGGTCGTCGCGGCCGCCGCGCCGGTCAGTGCCGTCCCGTTCGTGGCGGCTGCGGAGGCGCCCGCGCCCGCGACGCTCGAGGACTCGTGCGCCATCATCGCCGAAGCGGCAGCGGCCGGGGCCTGTGCCGGATGCGCCTTGGTGCGCAGGCGATGCCAGCTCCACAGGCCCACCAGGATCAGTACGACGACGACGATCACGCCGGTCACCGGAATCAGCCAGCGTACGTCGCGGTGGACGCCGAGCCCTTGCGTGAAGTGCGCGTGGATCGCCGGATCGCGGGGTGCGGCATTGGCCTCGTAGGCGGCGAGTACCGATTCCTCCTCAAGCTCCAGGAGGCGTGCATACTTTCGCAGGTAACCGCGGACATAGACGGGGGCATCCAGCCGATCCCATTCGTCGGCTTCCAGCGCCGCCAATACCTCCTGGGGGACGCCGATGGCTTCCGCCGCGGCGGCCAGCTCCAGGCCCCGCTTGCGGCGCGCCGCCGACAACGTCTGGCCGGGCCCTTCGGACCGCCGTCCGGCCTCGAATCCGTCCTCTTCGCGGCCCGTCTCGTTCATGAACCGGAACCCACCAGATGAATGAACTTCTGCGCTTCCTGGGAATTGGGGTAAAGCTTGAGCAACTCGCGCCCGTAATGCTCGGCGTGGGAATGGTCGCCCACCGCCCACGAGGCTTCGATCGCGACCCATAGCATCGTGGCCGACGGGCGCTGGGTGATGCCGATCAGGCGCTGGAGATAATTGCTGGCGTCGGTGTACTTGCCGGCCTCGAAGCTCAGCAAGCCGAGGTGCCAGAGGGACTGGCCCTGGTCACGGTTGATGGCGAGCGACTGCTTGAAGTACTTGGCGGCCATCGCCTTGTCGGGGATCTTGAGCGCGCACAACCCGGCATTGGCCAGGGCCTTGTCCGGGGTTTGATAGTCGAGATTGTTGCTCGCCTTTACGAAATAGCGGATCGACTGCCGGTACTTTCCCTCGCGGCAGAGAAACGCGCCGTAATTGTTCTGGGTGTTGGGGTTGCGAGGGCCGTAGTGCAGCGAAAGCTTGTATTGCCTGTCGGCCAACGCCGGCCGCCCCGTGCGTTCGTAGTACAACGCCAGGGCATTGTGGACCTGGGGCATTTTCGGGGCCTGGCGCAGCGCATCCGACAACTTGTTCTGGGCCAGGTCCATGCGTCCCTGCTGCATGTAGGCTATGGCAAGGCGCGTATTGTACTCGGCTGCAAGGTGCGGCGAGGCATGGTCCTGCGGCATCGACGAGGAATTCGAAGTCACGCATCCGGCCAGCGCCAGGACCAGAGCGCCAGCCAACAAGGCAACCGTCTTCATGTGTTCACCTCCACGCCGCGCGTTCGCTCGCCCAGACGGTGGCGAACCCGGTTCTCGACCTGCCCCGCCAACTGACCGCAGGCGGCACTGATGTCGTCGCCCCGCGTTCTTCGCGTCACCGTCATAAAGCCTGCCCCGAGGACTATATCGCGGAAACGGTCGATTCGCGCCTGCGGCGAGGCGGCGAAGCGGGCCCGCGGGAACGGATTGAACGGGATCAGGTTCACCTTGGCGCTTAACCCTTCCAGACAGCGGACCAGCTGCCGCGCGTGGCGGTCGCTGTCGTTGACGCCGTCGAGCATCACGTATTCGACCGTCACGTGGCGGTGGGGGTTCCGTCCCACGTAGCGGCGGCACGCCGCCATCAACGCCGCGATGGGATAGCGCCGATTGATGGGCACCAGTTCGTCGCGCAGGGCATCGTCGGGCGCGTGCAGCGAGATGGCCAGCGCCACGTCGCAGTCGCCGGCCAGGCGGTCGATGACCGGCACCAGTCCGGAAGTACTGACGGTCACCCGCCTTTTCGACAACCCGAACCCCAGCGGATCGGTCAACAGCCGCAGGGCGGGCACCAGGTTGCGGTAATTGGCGAGCGGCTCCCCCATGCCCATGAACACCACGTTGGACACCGCCGGGCGGTCCGGCGCCCGCGGCGGAAGCAGATGGTTCGCAAGCCAGACCTGGCCCACGATCTCGGCGGTTTCGAGGTTGCGGTTGAAACCCTGGGCGCCGGTGGCGCAAAAGGCGCAATCCATGGCACACCCCACCTGGCTCGACACGCAGAGGGTACCGCGATCGGGCTCGGGTATGTAGACCATCTCGATGCCGGTACGTCCGCCGGCCGCAAGCAGCCACTTTCGTGTGCCGTCCCCGGCGATCTCGTCACGGAGCACCGTCGGTATCCCGACTTCCGCCTCCGCATGCAGGCCCTCGCGGAGGCGCTTGGCGAGGTCGGTCATCGCGGCGAAATCGCGCTCGCCCCGCCGATACACCCAGCTCATCAACTGCCGGGCCCTGAAGGCAGGTTCGCCGCGCCGGGCGAACCACGACTCGAGCCCCGCCTGGTCCAGGCCCAGCAGGTTGGTGCGAATGGAAGGGCCGATGACGGTCATCTCCGGGTCAACGCGTTCTCGGGCACACGTCCAGTTCGGAGAAGAAATAGGCGATCTCCTGCGCCGCCGTCTCGGGCGCATCGGATCCGTGGACGGCATTTTCCTCGATGTTCGACGCAAAATCGGCGCGGATCGTCCCCTTCTCGGCCTTTTTCGGATCGGTCGCGCCCATCACCTCCCGGTTTCGCGCGATGGCGTTCTCGCCTTCCAGCACCTGCACCAGCACCGGACCCGACGTCATGAATTTCACAAGATCCGCGAAAAACGGGCGCTCCCTGTGAACGGCGTAGAATCCTTCCGCCTGGCGCCGGCCGAGGTGAAGCATGCGAGCCGCCACGATGCGTAGCCCCGCTTCCTCGAAACGGCTCAGGATGGCGCCGATGTTGTCGCCGGCGACGGCGTCGGGCTTGATGATGGACAGGGTACGTTCCAGGGCCATTTAAGTCTCCAGTAAAGAAACGCCGGGCATCCCGGCGCGGAAAGGTTGAAACAAATCGCTTGCGCGCTATACGTTGAAGCTTTCCCCGCAACCGCACGCATCACTCACGTTGGGATTCTCGAAGCGGAAGGTCTGACCCAGCCCTTCACGGACGAAATCCACCCGGGTTCCGTCGATTAACGACAGGCTCTTGCTGTCGACCACGATGCGCACGCCGCGGTCCTCGAATACGACATCGTCCGGCCCGGGTTCGCGGGCATAATCGATCACATAGGAAAAACCGGAGCATCCGCTTTTCGTGACCCCGAGCCGCAACCCGGTCACGCCTTCTCGGTGGGCCATGAAGTGCCGGACCCGGTGTGCGGCAGATTCGCTGAGCGTGATAGCCATGCCTTATCTTTCAGTAGGTTACGAGACCAACTGCTTACTTTAGTCGCAGTCGGACGCACTTGCAAGCATCCCCTCCGGGTTCCCCGGCTCACGGGCATTCCGACCGGCTCAGAAGCCGATGACCGCCTTGCAGAGCGCGAGCAAGCCGCCCGGGAAGATTCCCAACCCCAGGACCACCAGGCCGTTGACGCTGAGCAGAAGCTTCATGTCCGCCCCGCCTTCGAGGCGTTGCGGCGCCCCGTCCTCCGCACGGTCGAAATACATGACCTTTGCGACATAGAGGTAGTAGAAAGCCGCTATGACCGCGAAGATGACCGCCACGACCGCCAGCCACGTCATCCCGCTTCCGATCAGGCCGCGGATAATTTCCAGCTTGGCGAAGAAGCCCACGAACGGCGGAACGCCGGCCATCGAGAACATCATCATCAGCATGATGAAGGCGAACCATGGATTGCGTTCGTTGAGACCCTTGAAATCCTCGATGCGTTCGGCCTCGAAGCCCGCCCGGGACAACAGGATGATGACCCCGAAGGCGCCCGCGAACATGATTACGTAGGCGAGGGTATAGAACATCGCCGCCCGGTAGCCTTCGGCCGTACCCGAAAGGATTCCGAGCAGGATGAACCCCGCGTGGTTGATGGTCGAATAGGCGAGCATGCGCTTGATATTGGTCTGCGCAATGGCCACGATCGCGCCAATGGCCAGAGAGGCGATCGCGATGACCACGAGGATCCACACCCAGACGTGATGCAGATCACCGAGTCCCTGCACCAACAAGCGCATGAAGAATCCGAACGCGGCCAGCTTGGGAACCGAACCAACGAAGATGGCCATGCTGGACGGGGCGCCTTCGTAGACATCCGGCAGCCACATATGGAACGGCACGGCGCCCAGCTCGAACGCCATGGAGACGACCACGAAGCCCAGGCCGATCCAGATACCGAGCCCGATGCCGCTGCTCCCGGAAAGGTGGGAGGACAGCACGCCGATGTTGAGCGTCCCCGTGACGCCATACAGTAACGACATTCCAAACAGCAGCGTGGCCGCCGCTACGGAGCCGAGGACGAAGAACTTCATCGCGGCTTCCGAGGCGGTCCCGTCGTCCCGCGACAACGCTACCAGGGTATACATGCTAAGCGCGAGCAACTCGACGCCCAGGTAGACCACGATCAGGTTGTAGCTCTGGATGATGATCATCGAGCCGAGCAGCGCGAGCAGGATGAGGAGATAAAACTCGCCGCTGAGCAGGCCTCGGTCCCGGAGGTAGTTGCGGCTATAGACGATTACGGCCCCGGTGATGGCGTAGCTGAACAGCATCAACACGTCACCCATCGAATCCTGGATGAGCATGCCGTTGAAGGCCAGCATCGAATGCCCGCGGAAGAGCATGCCCGTGATGATCGCCAGTCCCGCGATCGTGCCCAGCGAACCGTAATGCAGGACGATGTCCCGCGAGCGCTTCAGGAACAGGGCCGCGAGCAGCAGCACGCAGCTCATGCCCAGCAGGAAGATCTGCGGAAGCGCCGCTATGAAGTCGTTGGCAGTCGGTGACATCAAATAACCCTCAACCCATGGCCGCCGGCACCACCTGCACCAGCAGATGCGTCACCGTGGCATGCATGACACGAAGAATAATCTCGGGATAGAAGCCGATCAGCAGCGTCGGCAAGGCGACCAGGGTCAGTATCAGCGCTTCACGCGGACTGATGTCCTTCAGGGCTGCGACGCGGTCGTTGGCGACCTCGCCGAACACTACCTTCTTGATGAGCCACAACGAATAGGAGGCACCCGTGATCAGGGCGATCGCGGCCAGTGCGGCAATCCAGAAATTGGCATGGAACGAGCCCAGCGTGACCATGAATTCGCCGACGAAGCCGGAAGTCAGGGGTAGCCCGGCATTGGCCAGGGCGAAGAACAGGAAGAAATAACCGAACTTCGGCATCGGGTTCAGTACGCCCCCGTAGGCGCTTATCTCACGCGTGTGCATACGGTCATAAAGCACTCCGACGCACAGGAACAGGGCGCCCGAGACCACGCCGTGCGAAATCATCTGCACCAGCCCGCCCTCGACTGTCATGCGCGCTGCGTGCAGGCTGTGGGTATGTGCCCAGATCATGAATACCACGAAGAAGCCGAGCGTGACGAAACCCATGTGCGCGATCGACGAATATGCGATCAGCTTCTTCATGTCCTTCTGGACCAGGGCCACCAGGCCGATGTAAATAATGGCGACGATCGAGAGCACGATCATCAGCCATTGCAGGCGCTCGCTCGCCAGCGGCGCAATCGGGAGGCTGAATCGCAGGAAGCCGTAGGTACCCATCTTCAGCATGATCGCGGCCAGGATCACCGAGCCCCCCGTCGGGGCCTCGACGTGCGCATCCGGCAGCCAGGTGTGCACCGGCACCATCGGGACCTTCACGGCGAACGCCACCAGGAACCCGATGAAAAGCAGGATCTGGGCCGTGGCGCCGATGTGCATGCGGGCGAATCCCAGGATATCGAAACTTCCGGACTTCTCGTAAAGCCAGATGAATGCCACCAACATCAACACCGAGCCGAGGAAGGTGTAGAGGAAGAACTTGATCGCGGCGTAGACGCGACGCGGTCCGCCCCAGATACCGATGATCAGGAACATCGGGATCAGCATCGCCTCCCAGAACAGGTAGAACAGCACACCGTTAAGAGCGGCAAAAACGCCGTTCATCAGGCCTTCCATGATCAGGAACGCAGCGAGGTACTGGGGCAGTTTGTATTCGATCACGCGCCAACCCGCGAGCACCACCAGGATGGTCGTAAAGGTGGTCAGCAGAATGAGCGGCATGGAGATGCCGTCCACGCCGAGATAATAGTTGACGTGATAGGCGGCGATCCATGGCACCTTCTCGACGAACTGCATCGAGGCCGTGCCGATGTTGAAGCTGGTATACAAGGGAATGGAAAACGCAAATACCAGCACCGAGAAACCGAGTGCGAGCCAGCGCACGTCGGGCCCTTTTAAGCGACCGGCGGCAAGGACGGCCAAGCCTCCGATGACCGGCAACCAGATAACGAGACTCAGATAAGGCAAAACCGTCTCCCTTTCAATCCTCCAGTGATCCCGCAGGCAAGCGCGTTCGGGGTCATGCTCAGCCCCACACCAGCCAGCCGACCATGATCGCGATGCCGATCACCATCGCAAACGCGTAGTGATAGAGATACCCGGACTGCAAGTGGCGCAGGACGGCGGAGCCCACCTTCACGCAGCGGGCTGAGCCGTTGACCATCAGGCCGTCGATCACCCCGTCGTCGGCGAAGCGCCAGAGCAGGCCGCCGAGGCGCCGGGCGCCCATGGAAAAGCCGCGGAAATAAACGTCGTCCACGAAGTACTTGCGCTCCAGTACGTAAGCCACGGGATAGAGCCACTTGCGCAGCACCGTGGGCC